>NZ_JBSGXP010000058.1:0-46894 GCF_053610105.1 Kitasatospora sp. NPDC054939
GGGCCGGACGCACGGTGCGTCCGGCCCCCTGCGCGTGTCCGCGGGGCCGCGTGGCGCCGGGTCGCGGGGCCGCGTGTCCGCGGGCCGCTACGGGCGGGTGTAGGCGGTGAGGTCGGGGACGGTGGCGAAGCCCGCGCCGTAGGCGCTGACGCCGCGTCCGTAGGCGCCCAGCAGGACGCCGGGGGCCTCCCCCGCCAGTACCCAGCCGTACTCCGACTCGCGGTAGCGGAAGGGCTGCGGGAGGCCGTTGACCGGCAGGCTGAGGGTGGACCAGCCGGGGCCGTCGAGGTCGTCGGCGAGGTCCCAGGCGAGCGCGGACTGCTGGTCCAGCCAGTCCTGGCGCAGCGCCCGGTCGAGCTGGCCGGGCCAGGTGGCCGCGAGCAGGCCGGAGCCGGCCAGCCAGGCGGCGGAGGAGGCCGAGGTGGCCTCCAGCATGCCGGTGTTGTCGGCACTGCGGCGGACGTCCCGGCGGGCGACCGTGACCACCACGGCGAAGCGGCGCATGTCGCGCGGCTCGTACTGGCGGGCCGGCTCGTCGCCGTGGCCGAGGCTGCCGTAGTCGACGCTGCCGGTCTGCCCGGCGCGCGGGGCGCCCGCCCCGGCCTGCATCAGATGTCGCCGGCCGGTCCAGCCGTCGTCCAGCCCGTACCAGGGGAAGTCCGCCGACAGGTACGGCACCAGCGGGTCCGCGGGGCGGGCCTGCCCGCCGACCACGGGGCCGCCGACCGGTCCGCCGGCCGTGGCCGTCCCCGCCGCGTGTGCCGCTTGTCTCGTCGCGTCCATCCCCGGGCCTCCTCGTCGCGCACCTGTGCCTGCCGCAGCGCGCTCCCATGGTGGCGTACCGCGGTGCCCGCGCCGGGCGTCTTCGCCCTGAAGGGGGCCGGAAAGTGACAGACGGCACAGCGGGAGCAATCAGCACAATAGCGGCGCACATGCCGCCGCCCCGCTCAGCCGGGCGGGGCGGTGGCGCGTCGTCGGGTGCGGCGCCGTCAGGTGGCGTCGGGGTCGAACGGGGGCCGCTCGCCGGACTGCAGCGGTGCGCCCGCCACGGCGGTGGCGGGGGCGGCGAGCGAGGACTTGTCCATGCTGACCGAGCCGGCCCGGCCGTTGACCGCGGCGACCGGCTTGTCGTCCAGGACCGACCGGATGTCCAGGCTCTCCTTGAGGTCCTTGATCTCCTTGAGGCCCAGCGGGTCGTCGTCGCCGCCCATCAGCTGCTTGCGGACGAAGGTCTTCGGGTTGAGGTCCTCGAACTCGAAGTCCTTGAAGTCGTCGCCGAGCTCGCTGCGGATGTCCTCCTTCGCGTTGTCGGCGAAGGAGCGGATCTTGCGGATGAAGCCCATGGTGTCCTGGATCAGCTTGGGAAGCTTGTCCGGACCGAAGATCACGATGGCCAGAACGACCAGGGTCAGGACTTCCAGTGAGCCTATGTCCGTGAACACCTAAGCTCCCTAGCTCGTCGGACAACGTCGCCTACAGCGTAATGGCCACCGGCCCGTTCGGGTCCACCGCGTGGTGAAGCCGCGGTGAAGTGCCGGTTCAGCGCTCCTCGTGGTGCAGGCCGGCCAGGCCCGTCCGGGGGTTGCCGTCCTGCTGCGGGGAGGGCGTGGCCGCGGAGCGGGTCGCCGACACCGGGCGGACCGGGAAGTCCACCGGGACCTGCGCGTTCATCGGCACGTAGCCGCCGGTGCCGCCGGCCGGGCGGACCGAGGTGCCGCGCTGGCCGTCGCCCGACTGCGGGCCGACGCCGGCGCTGCCGACCCCGCCGAGGGTCACCGCGGCCACCGAGAACGCCCCGGCGGCGGCGAACACCAGGCGGCGTCCGCGCGGCGGGACGGGGCGGGCCGCGGGGGCCGCGGCGGCGGGCTGCGGGCGCAGCGGCGCCTCCGCCCGCTCGCTGCGGCGGCCCATCAGCGGACGCAGCACCGAGCCGCGCCCGAACGCCCGCGGGTCGACCCCGGGCAGCGGGGTGTCCGCGCCGAGCGCGCCGCCGCCGAACGAGGCGCCCGCGCCCCGGCCGAAGGAGCCGCCGGTCAGCCGGCTGCCGCCCAGCGTCCCGGTCGCGGCCACGCCGCCGCCGGGCAGGTCGTCGTCGTGGGGGTCGTGCTCGTCCGGCAGGGCGCCGACGGCCATCAGCCGGGCCATCAGGGAGGAGGAGGGGCCGGGGGTGCCGGAGTTGGTCAGCAGGTGCTTGACGGCGCGGCCCTCGTCGGCCTCGGCGAGGCACTGCGGACAGGTCGCCAGGTGGGACTGGACGCGGTCGCGGGAGTCGTGGCCCAGCTCGCCGTCGACGAAGGAGGAGAGGCGCTCGCCGAGGTGGTGCTCCTCGGGCGCGGGCTCCGCGGCCCGGACGGCGACCGCGCGCAGCCCGCCCTCGCCGGGGACCGTCGGCGGCGCCGCGGGCGGCGGCGGGACGTCCGGTCCGGCCGGGGTTCGGCGGCCCAGCTGCGGCCAGCCGCCGCGCCTGGCCGTGGCCTTCCCGGAGGACTCCGGACGGCCCGGCCCGGAGCCGACAGCACTCACGACCGCCTCCGTCCGCGCCCGCCCGGGGCCGCGGCCGGTTCGGCGACGGCGCCCACCGGCACCGGCTCCTCGGAGCCGCCCCGGCGCTCGCGGCCGGGGGCCGCGCCGGGCGCCCGGTGCTTGAGCGCGGCGCGCAGATGGGAGCGCCCGCGGTGGATGCGGCTGCGGACGGTGCCGAGCTTCACGCCCAGCGTCGCGGCGATCTCCTCGTACGACAGGCCCTCGATGTCGCAGAGCACCACGGCGGCCCGGAACTCGGGGGCCAGGGTGTCCAGGGCCTGCTGCACGTCGGCGTCGAAGTGGGTGTCGCTGAAGTGCTGCGCCGGGCTGGGCTCGCGGCTGGCGAGCCGCTCGGCGGCGTCCTCGCCCAGCGCGTCGAAGCGGATGCGCTGGCGGCGGCGGACCATGTCCAGGAACAGGTTGGTGGTGATGCGGTGCAGCCAGCCCTCGAACGTCCCCGGGGTGTACGTCGACAGCGAGCGGAACACCCGGACGAACACCTCCTGGGTGAGGTCCTCGGCGTCGTGCTGGTTGCCCGTCAGGCGGTAGGCGAGACGGTAGACGCGGGCACTGTGGGCCTCGACGATCTCCTCCCACGTGGGAGGGGTCCAGGTCTGCGCGTCGGGGCCCTCGGCGAAGCTCGCGAGGGCGGGAGCCTCGGCGGGACCGGCGGCCTTGTCGGCGGCCGGCTGGTCCAGGGTGGAGTGCGCAGGCTGGTTCATCACGGGCTTCGGCGTACGGGCCGACGCGGTGCCGCGGATGTGCCGCCGCACAGGGACGTCGCCCTCGGCCACACCTCCTCGGTCGGCTCTTCTGCCCAGCAGGGCCACCACCATATCCACCTCACCCGTCAAGCCCGGATAAAAGCGGCCGGGGCTGCATCCCGTCCGCCCGGTCCCAACTCCACCAACGCCCCGCCGCCGTACGCGGTTCCCGGTCGGCCAGTAATCTGTGGCAGGAAATATCGACATCCCATGGCGCCGGGCCGGCCCGGCGCCGCGGAACGAGGCAGCCATCAGCGAGTTCGGGCCCGCGCGCGCGGCCCTCGCCGACACCTTCGTCGGCGAGGACGCGGTGCTGACCTACGCCCGGGCGCAGTCGGCCCGCACCGGCGTGCGCGCGATCGGACCGAGCGGCGGGGCCTGTCTGCGCCTGCTCGCCGCGGCCCTGGACGCCAAGGCGGTCGCCGAGATCGGCACCGGCACCGGCGTGTCCGGCGTCTACCTGCTGCGCGGGATGCGGCCGGACGGCGTGCTGACCACGGTGGACACCGAGCCGGTGCGCCAGCAGTTGGCCAGGGAGGCGTACCAGGCGGCCGGTTTCGCCGCGAACCGGTCGAGGTTCATACCGGGCCGGGCACTGGAGGTGCTGCCGCGCCTCGCCGACGGCCAGTACGACCTGGTGTTCTGCGACGGGGACCCGGCGGAGTCCCGGGAGTACCTGGCGGAGGCGCTGCGGCTGCTGCGGCCGGGCGGGATGGTCTGCTTCGAGGGCGTCTTCCAGGAGGGCCGGCTGGCCGAACCGGAGCTGGACGACCCGCAGACCCACGCGGTGCGCGAACTGGTCCAGGCGGTGCGGGAGAGCCGGGTGCTGCTGCCGGCCCTGCTGCCGGTGAGCGACGGTCTGCTCTGCGCGGTCAAGCGCGGCTAGGACGTGCCTGACGGGCACTCCCGGAGCTCCGTGGACCCCGGGATCCACGGAGCCCGGGAACCACAGAGCCCGGGCCGACTTGTCGTCGGACCCGGGCCCGGTGCACATCTCCAGGAGATGGGGAGCACCCGCTGCGGTCAGCCGCAGGCCTTCTTCAGGGCCTCACCCAGGGCATCGGCCTCGTCGGGCGTGAGCTCCACCACAAGGCGTCCGCCGCCTTCGAGCGGAACGCGCATGATGATGCCCCGCCCCTCTTTGGTGACCTCGAGCGGGCCGTCACCCGTCCGCGGCTTCATGGCCGCCATGCTCGTTCCCCTTCCTGCAACCGCTCAGCTACGCACCGGCAGTCCGTCCACCGCCGGTATCGAACGCATTGATCGGAAGCCATTATCCCGCATGCCACGCCATGATGACCAACATCACCCTCGGTGCACCCCCGCCGGGGTCCTCCGCGGGCGGCGGGCACCCGGCGGGAAGCCCCGTCGGCGGCGGCCCGCAGGCCACCGGAGGGTGCCGCACCTCACACTCCCCGCAGCGGCGCGCACTCCGGCATCCTGACTCTCGAACGACCCCACGACGATCACCAGGGAGCCCTCACCCGATGTCCGATTCCGTGCTGTACGAGCTGGACGGCCCGCTGGCCGTCATCACCATCAACCGCCCCGAGGCGATGAACGCGCTCGACACCCCGACCAAGGTGGCGCTGCGCGACACCGTGATCGCGGCCGCCGAGGACAGCGCCGTGCGGGCCGTGCTGCTGACCGGCGCCGGCGACCGGGCGTTCTGCGTCGGCCAGGACCTCAAGGAGCACCTGGGCCTGCTCAAGCGGGCCCAGGAGACCGGCGAGGGCGCGCTGAAGACCGTCGCGGAGCACTACAACCCGCTGGTGCGGGCGCTGGCCGGGATGCGCAAGCCGACGGTGGCGGCGGTCGGCGGCGTGGCGGCCGGCGCCGGGGCCTCGCTGGCCTTCGCCTGCGACTTCCGGATCGTCGCGGACACGGCCGGCTTCAACACCTCCTTCGCCGGGGTCGCGCTGACCGCCGACTCGGGGGCCTCCTGGACGCTGCCCCGGCTGGTCGGGCACGCCCGGGCGACCGAGCTGCTGATGCTTCCGCGCACGGTGAAGGCGGCCGAGTCGCTGGAGCTGGGCCTGGCCACCAAGGTCGTCCCGGCGGCCGAGCTGGCCGCGACCGCCCGGGTGTTCGCCCGCGAGCTGGCCGAGGGCCCGACCGTCGCGTTCGGCGCGATCAAGGAGGCGCTCGCGTACGGCGCGTCGCACTCGCTGAGCGAGCTGCTGGACAAGGAGGACGAGCTGCAGACCCTGGCCGGGGAGAGCGAGGACCACCGGATCGCGGTGCGCGCCTTCGTCGCCAAGGAGAAGCCGGTCTACCTGGGCCGCTAGGACAGGGCCTAGTAGGGCAGGGCCTAGGACGTCGGGCCGCCCGCGGTGCGGACGTGGCAGTCCGCGAGGTGGTCGTCGACCAGCCCGCAGGCCTGCATCAGCGCGTACGCCGTGGTCGGCCCGACGAAGCGGAAGCCGGCCTTCTTGAGCGCCTTCGCCAGCGCCGTCGACCCGGGCGTCACGGCCGGTACCTCCGCCAGGGTGCGGGGGGCCGGCCGGTCCGGGTCGCCGGCGTGCTGCCAGATCAGCGCGTCCAGGCCGCCGTCGAGCGCGAGGGCGGCCCGGGCGTTGGCGACGGTCGCCTCGATCTTGGCGCGGTTGCGGATGATGCCCTCGTCGAGCAGCAGCCGCTCCACGTCGGCCGGGCCGAACTCGGCGACCTTCTTGATCTCGAAGCCCGCGAAGGCGGCCCGGAAGCCCTCCCGGCGGCGCAGGATGGTGATCCAGGAGAGCCCGGACTGGAACGCCTCCAGGCTGACCCGTTCGAACAGCGCGTCGTCCCCGTGCACCGCGCGGCCCCACTCGCCGTCGTGGTAGGCCCGGTAGTCGTCGGCGGACTCGCCCCAGCCGCAGCGGCGCAGCCCGTCCGCGCCCAGGACGGCGCCCCCGGCCGGCTCGGTCACCGCTCGTTCCCGGGCGCCGCGTCCTGCGGCTTCTTGGTGAGCGAGGCGGGCAGCGGCCCGGCCTCCCGCTCGGTCGACGGCACGGCGGCCGGCTCCACCAGCTCGGCGAAGGCCTCCAGGCCGGGCAGCGGCTCGGCGTCGGGCCCCGCCTGCGGCCCCGCCTCGACGCCGCCGCGCACCGCCGCGGCGGCCTCCAGCTCGGCGATCCGGGAGTCCCGGTAGGCGAGTTCGGCGCCCAGCCGGTCGAGGACGTCGTCCACCTCGTCCATCCGATAGCCGCGGACGGCCATCGGCAGCCTTATGCCGTCCACGTCGGCCCGGCTGAGCGGACGGTCCTGCGGCAGCCGGGCGGCGATCCGGTCGTGCACCGCCTCCGGCAGTGACCCGCCCCCGCCCAGCGCCACCAGCGCGGCGCCGCCGACGACCACGGCCATCGCCACCACGATCACCCAGAACACGAGCTGTCCTCCCGACTTCCCGGCCGGCCCCGACAGTGGTGGGATCATGGTCCCTGAGTAGGCCGGGGGCCATCATCGCACCCGCAGCAGCTGTGGAGGAGACAACGGTGGCACTGCGCCTGGGACCGCGGGAGTTCGGCGACGACGAGCTGGTGATCATGGCGATCGTCAACCGCACGCCGGACTCCTTCTTCGACAAGGGCGCCACCTTCGCCGACGAGGCCGCGTTCGCCGCCGCCGACCGCGCGATGGCCGAGGGCGCGGCGATCCTGGACATCGGCGGGGTCAAGGCCGGTCCGGGCGACGAGGTGACCGTCGAGGAGGAGCTGCGCCGTACGGTGCCGTTCGTGGCCGAGCTGCGCAAGCGCCACCCGGAGGCCGTGATCAGCGTGGACACCTGGCGGCACGAGGTCGGCGAGGCGGTCTGCGAGGTCGGCGCGGACCTGCTGAACGACGCCTGGGGCGGGGTGGACCCGAAGCTCGCCGAGGTCGCCGCCCGGTACGGCGCCGGGCTGGTCTGCACCCACGCGGGCGGCGCCGAGCCGCGCACCCGCCCGCACCGGGTCGGCTACGAGGACGTGATGGCCGACATCCTGCGGGTGACCGTCGGGCTGGCGGAGCGCGCGGTGGAGCTGGGGGTGCGCCGGGACGCGGTGGTCATCGACCCCGGGCACGACTTCGGGAAGAACACCCGGCACTCGCTGGAGGCCACCCGGCGGCTGCCGGAGATGACCGCGACCGGCTTCCCGGTGCTGGTCTCGCTCTCCAACAAGGACTTCGTCGGCGAGACCCTCGACCGGCCGGTGGACGAGCGGCTGCTCGGCACCCTCGCCACCACCGCGGTCTCGGCCTGGCTGGGCGCCCGGGTGTACCGGGCGCACCAGGTCGCGGAGACCCGGCAGGTGCTGGACATGGTCGCGTCGATCCGCGGCACCCGGCCCCCGGCGGTGGCCCGCCGGGGGCTGGCCTGAGCACCCGCCGGTCAGCGGGCCCGGGGCCGGGGGCTAGATCTCGTGGGCGGGCCGGCGGGCGTCGGCGAGGATCTTCAGGACCTCGTCGATGTCGTCGGTGATGTGGAACAGCTCCAGGTCGTGCGGGGCCGCCTTGCCCTGCGCGACCAGGGTGTTCTTCAGCCAGTCGACCAGCCCGCCCCAGTACTCCGAGCCGTAGAGGATGACCGGGAAGCGGGTGACCTTCTTCGTCTGCACCAGGGTGAGCGCCTCGAACAGCTCGTCCAGGGTGCCGAGCCCGCCGGGCAGCACCACGAAGCCCTGGGAGTACTTCACGAACATCGTCTTGCGGACGAAGAAGTACCGGAAGTTCAGCCCGAGGTCGACGAACTCGTTGAGCCCCTGCTCGAAGGGCAGCTCGATGCCGAGGCCCACGCTCAGGCCGCCCGCGTCGGAGGCGCCGCGGTTGGCCGCCTCCATCGCGCCGGGGCCGCCACCGGTGATCACCGCGTAGCCGGCCTCGGCCAGGGCCCGGCCGATCGCCACGCCCGCCGCGTACTCGGGGGAGTCGACCGGGGTCCGGGCGGAGCCGAAGACGCTGATCGCGGGCGGGAGTTCGGCCAGCGCGCCGAAGCCCTCGACGAACTCGGAGGTGATCCGCAGCACCCGCCAGGGGTCGGTGTGCAGCCAGTCCGTCGGCCCGGTGGTGTCCAGCAGCCGCTGGTCCGTCGTGCTGGTGCCGACCTGGTCCCGGCGCACCAGCACCGGGCCCTTCTGCTTCTCGGGCCAGGCCTTCTTGGGGCGCGGCTCGCCGACCTGCTCGGGACCGTGTCCGTAGTGCTTTTCGTCTCCAGTGCCTGTCATGACGAAACCCTACGCCCGAAGATCCCGGTTTTCAGGCAACGGCGAAAGGTCGATCCGGAGACCGGAAGGTGTCGTTCGGGCTCCCGTGCGACACCTGTCCGGACGTTCCCCGGCGGGGCGGTCAGCCGTGGGTCAGCCAGGCCCGCAGCCGCTCCTCGACCTCGGCGATCGCGGTGAGCGAGCAGTGCTCCTCCCGCTTGTGCGCGAGGTTCGGGTCGCCGGGGCCGTAGTTGACCGCGGGGACGCCGAGCGCGCTGAAGCGGGCCACGTCCGTCCAGCCGAACTTGGCGCGCGGGGTGCCGCCGGTGGCCGCGACGAACGCCCGTGCCGCGGGCCGGTCCAGGCCGGGCATCGCGCCGGGCGCGGAGTCGGTGACGGTGAGGTCGTAGCCGGCGAAGACCTCGCGCACGTGCGCCTCGGCGCCGGCCTCGTCGCGGTCGGGCGCGTAGCGGAAGTTGACGGTCACCGCGCACGCGTCGGGAATGACGTTGCCGGCCACGCCGCCCTCGATGTGGACGGCGTTGAGGCCCTCGCGGTACTCCAGGCCGTCGATCTCCACCCGGCGCGGCCGGTACGCGGCGAGCCGGCCCAGCACGTCGGCGGCCCGGTGGATGGCGTTGTCGCCGAGCCAGCTGCGGGCGGCGTGGGCGCGCACCCCGGCGAGCTCGATCCGCACCTTCAGGGTGCCCTGGCAGCCGCCCTCGACGACCGCGCTGCTGGGCTCCATCAGCACCGCGAAGTCGGCGGCCAGCCAGTCCGGGTGGGCGGCGGCGAGGTGGCCCAGGCCGTTGCGGCTGGCCTCGACCTCCTCGCAGTCGTAGAAGACGAAGGTGAGGTCGCGGTTGGGCTCCGGGAGGGTGGCGGCGAGGCGCAGCTGGACGGCCACCCCGGACTTCATGTCGGAGGTGCCGCAGCCGTAGAGCAGGTCGCCCTCGACCCGGGACGGCACGTTGTCGGCGATCGGCACGGTGTCCAGGTGGCCGGCGAGCAGCACCCGTTCGGCGCGGCCGAGGGCGGTGCGGGCGACGACGTTGTTCCCGTACCGGTCGACGGTGAGGTGCGGGAGGGCGCGCAGGGCGCTCTCCACGGCGTCGGCGAGGGCCTTCTCGTCGCCGCTGACGGACGGGAAGTCGACCAGCAGGGCGGTCAGCGCGCCGCCGTCGAGGCTGAGGTCCAGGGGCGTGTCGGAGCTGCTCATGGTCGCCCAGCCTATCCCCGGCGGTCCGGGGGCGGTCGGCGGGCAGAACCGGCGGCGCCGCACATCCGTCCGAGTGGGTACGGTGTCGGATCAGGAGCACGGGCGAGAGGGGCGAGGGTGGCCGGGAAGAGGAAGGGCGGGCGGAACGGCGGTGCGTCCGCCGGACGCCGCCGCAGGCCGCTGCGCGTGGTGCTGGTCGTGCTGGTCGCGCTCGCCGCGGTGGCGGGCGGCCTGTACTGGCTGCGCGGCGACAAGCTGACCTCCGAGGGCTGCGAGGTAAGGACGGCGGCCGGCGAGGGGACGCTGCGGATCTCGCAGGCGGCCAACGCCTCGACCATCTCCGCCGTGGCGCACTCCCGCGGCCTGCCCGACCGGGCGGTGACCATCTCGCTGGCGACGGCGATGCAGGAGTCGAAGATCATCAACCTGACCGGCGGCGACCGCGACTCGGTCGGCCTGTTCCAGCAGCGCCCCTCGCAGGGCTGGGGCACGGTGCAGCAGATCATGGACCCGGTGTACGCCACCAACAAGTTCCTCGACGGCCTGGTGAAGGTGCCCGGCTACACCCGGCTGCCGCTCACCGACGCCGCCCAGCAGGTGCAGAAGAGCGGCTACCCGCAGGCGTACGCCAAGCACGAGACCAAGGCGACGCTGCTCGCCTCGGCGCTCACCGGGCGCGAGCCGGCCTCGCTCACCTGCGTGGTGAACGACTTCGACGAGCCCGAACCCGCCGAGGCGCCCTCCGGCACCCCGGGCGCCGCGGCCACGCCCGGGGCGCCGGCCGACCGGACCCAGGTGCTGACCGAGAAGGTGCGCCGCGAGTTCGGCCGGACGGTCACCCCGACGACCGACCACCGCTCCGGCATCAAGGGCGCCGAGGTCGGCGTCGCGCTCACGCCCGAGCCGAACGCCAGCACCGACGCCGGTCCGGAGGCGGCCCGGGAGAACGGCTGGGCGGTGGCGCACTGGGCGGTGACGCAGGCCCAGCAGCTCGGTATCGAGACGGTCGCGTACGACGGCCGGATCTGGCGCAAGTCCAGGTCGGCGGACGGCTGGAAACCGCAGCCGACGGGGACCTCCACCCAGCTGGTGCTGGTCGCCCTCGCGGCCCCGGGCAAGCGCTGACGACGGCTCCGCACGGGCGGGGGGGGCGGGGCCCGGTCGGACGGTGGTGGACGAGCCCGCCGAAAGTGACGGCCGGGGCTTACGCACTGGTGTCCGGGTTGCCGCCGTCCGGGTGATTCGGGTCAACCCCGGTGGACGGGAGGGGTCTGCGGGCCGCCGGTGCGCAGAACCGTCACTTCCCTTGGGCCGCCGCCCGTCCGGTGGTGCGACCACCCCGGGCCGGGGCACCCGATTGCGGTCATACGATCCGATCAGCGGCTCGATGCTTTCCTTGCACCGGCCGAAACCTTCTGGCTTCTGAAGCGGTAATACCGTCGTCCGCCCGGCGGACAGGACGGACCCTGACCCTTCCGAGGAGCCCCATGTCTCACCCCCTCACGCGCCGGATCGCCCAGGCCGCACTGCTCGTCGCGGCCGGAGCGACCCCGCTGGTCGCGGCCGGGACGGCGTCCGCCGCCGACGCGCTGCTGCCGAAGTCCGACCTGGCCGCCCCGCTGGGCCAGCTCACCAACACGGACACGGGTTCCACCCTCCAGCACACCACCCACGAGCTGGGCAAGGCCGCCGGGGCCACCACCGCCGCCACCGTCGCCGCGGGCGTGCCCGCCGCCGCCGACGCGGGCGGCAACATCGTCGCCCAGCAGCTGCCGCAGGCCAACAAGGACGCCAGCTCGCTGACCGCCCCGGTGGACGCCACCGCCGCGACCACCGGCCAGCTCGGCGGCGTCACCCCGAAGGTCGCCTCCGGCCTGGCCGGCAAGCTCGGCGAGGCCGTCACCGGCCAGGGTGCGGCCGGCCAGACCGCCCTCGGCCAGGGCGCCCTGGGCCACGGCGCGCTGGGCCACGGCGCGACCGGCCGCAGCGCCGGCGCCGCCGCCAACCCGGTCGGCGGGCTCTCCCAGACCGCCGCGCTCACCCAGGGCGTGCCCGGCGCCCAGGCGCTGTCCGGCGCCATTCCCGGCACCGATGCGCTCACCGCCGCGCTGCCCACCGGTGCCCTCACCCGCGCCCTGCCCGCCGACGTCCCCGGCGCCGACCTGCTGGGCCTCGCCGAGCACGGCTCCGGCCACCGCCTCGGCGGCGCCGACCTCGGCCCGAACTCCCCGCTGAACGGCCTGGGCGGCCTGACCAGCGCGCTCGGCCCGGTGCAGGGCCTGCTCGGCGGCGTCAACGGCGGCAGCCTCAGCGGCCTGCCGATCGGCTGACCCCGCGGCCGAGCCGGCTCCCCGGCGGCTCGGCCCGAACCCCCCGCGCGCGACGGAGGGGGCCGGATCACCGGCCCCCTCCGTCGTGTCCGCGGACCCGCCTACGCGCGCGCCGCGTGCAGCCGCTCGACCGCCGCCGCGACCCGCTCGTCGGTCGCGGTGAACGCGACCCGCACGAAGCGGTCCCCGGCCGGGCCGTAGAAGTCACCGGGCGCCACCAGGATGCCCAGCCCGGCCAGTTCGGCCACGGTCTCCCAGCACGGCCGGTCCTGGGTCGCCCACAGGTAGAGGCTCGCCTCGGAGTGCTCGATCCGGAAGCCGTACGCCTCCAGCGCCGCCCGCAGCGCCGAGCGCCGGGCCGCGTACCGCTCGCGCTGCTCGGCCACGTGCACGTCGTCGCCCAGCGCCGCGATCGTCGCGGCCTGCACCGGCGCCGGCACGATCATGCCGCCGTGCTTGCGGATCTCCAGCAGCTCCCTGACCACCACCGGGTCGCCCGCCACGAAGGAGGCGCGGTAGCCGGCCAGGTTGGAGCGCTTGGAGAGCGAGTGCACGACCAGCAGGCCCTCGTGGTCGCCGCCGCAGACCTCCGGGTGCAGGACGGACGACGGGTCCGCCTCCCAGCCCAGCTCCAGGTAGCACTCGTCGCTGACCAGCAGCACCCGGTGCTCCCGGGCCCAGGCGACCGCGCGGCGCAGCTCGTCGCGGTCCAGCACCCGGCCGGTCGGGTTGGACGGCGAGTTCACCCAGAGCAGGCGCACCCGGGAGCCGTCCAGCTCCTCGACGTCGTCGTACTCGACCGGTTCGGCGCCGCACAGCCGCGCCCCCACCTCGTAGGTCGGGTACGCCAGCCGCGGGTAGGCGACCTGGTCGCCGGGGCCGAGGCCGAGCTGGGTCGGCAGCCAGGCCACCAGCTCCTTGGAGCCGACGGTCGGCAGGACGGCCTGCGGGCCGATCTCCGCGCCGAGCCGGCGGTGCAGCCAGCCCGCGATCGCCTCGCGCAGCTCCAGCGGGCCCCAGACGGTCGGGTAGCCGGGCGTGTCGGTGGACGCGGCCAGCGCCTTCTGGACGAGCTCGGGGACCGGGTCGACCGGGGTGCCGACGGAGAAGTCGCACAGGCCCCCCGGGTGGTCGAGCGCGGTCCGCTTGTACGGCTCCAGCTTGTCCCAGGGGAAGACGGGGAGCCGGTCGGAAACGCGGCGCGCCGCCCCCGGGTGGCCCGGGAACGGCGCGCGCGTGCTGTCGTTGGTGCTCACAGCTTCAGTTGCCACCGATCGTTCAGTGGTCTTCGTTCTGCGGCGGCAGAGCGGCGATGAACGGGTGGTCGCGCTCGATGAGGCCGAGCTTCGAGGCACCGCCGGGCGAGCCGAGGTCGTCGAAGAACTCGACGTTCGCCTTGTAGTAGTCCTTCCACTCCTCGGGAGTGTCGTCCTCGTAGAAGATCGCCTCGACCGGGCAGACCGGCTCGCATGCGCCACAGTCGACACACTCATCCGGGTGGATGTAGAGGGACCGCTGGCCCTCGTAGATGCAGTCAACCGGGCACTCTTCGATGCAAGCCTTGTCCTTGACGTCGACACAAGGCTGCGCGATGACGTAGGTCACGCTGTCGTTCCTCCTCGGAAGGGCTCGGCGGCCCATTCTGTTTGCTCGCGTGCGCGGGTGAGCGCGGCGTCGTCGATGCCCGCCCCTAGTATCGCGGGTCAGAGACCGCAAATGCACAGGAGGTGCCCCGATGGTGTCCGGAGGACCGGCCCAGGACCGTCCCGAGGTGCGGATAGATCGCTCTGACGTGGGGCTACGCGTCTCCGTTCGACGGCTCGCGGAGTTCGTCGACGACCGTCCGGTGTTCCGGGATGCGATCGGCGTGCTCACATCCTGGGACGATCACGGGCTGACGGTCGTCCCGAGGAACGGCGAGCCGGTCGCGTTCCCCGAGAAGCTGCTGGTCGCGGGCAAGGTCGTGCCGCTCTTCCCGGCCCGCCGCACCGCCCCACCCTCCGTCGCGCCGCTGGAGCTGCAGCTGATCGCCGCTCGCGGCTGGCCCGCCGTCGAGCAGGAACCACTCGGGGAGTGGACGCTGCGCGCCTCGGCCGGATTCACCCGGCGCGCCAACTCCGTCCAGACCCTCGGCGAACCCGGCCTGCCGCTGCCCGCCGCGCTGGACGCGGTCCGCGCCTGGTACGCGGCGCGCGGCCTGCCCGCCTGGATCGAGGTCTGCTCGCCCGGCTCGCCGGAGCCGCTGGCCGCCGAGCTGGACCGGCTCGGCGCCGTGTACTCGCCCACCCTGGTCCGCACCGCCCCGCTGGGACCGCTGGCCCGGGCCGGCGGGCCGAACGCCGCGCGGGTGCGGCTGTCGCGGACCGCCGACGCCCGCTGGATGTCGCTCTACCGGCGGGTGAGCGGCGACCCGGCGGTCGAGGCGGCGGCGGCCGAGGTGATCCACGGCGGCCCCTCGGTCTGGTTCGCGAGCGTGCCCGGCGGCGCGGACGGCACCCCGCTGGCCATCGGACGCTGCGTCATCGACGGCGACTGGGCGTGCTTCAGCGCCGTCGAGACCGCCCCGCGCGCCCGGCGGGCCGGGCTCGCGACTTCGGTGATGGCCGTCCTGGCGGCGCGGGCCGCCGAGGAGGGCGCCGTGGGCGGGTACCTCCAGGTGGAGGCGGAGAACGCCGGGGCGATCGCACTCTACGACCGACTGGGCTTCGCCACCAGTCACACTTACCACTACGCCCGCCTACCGTAGGGCTGACGCCGGGCGGGCGGGACGGCCCCTCGGCGACCGCCGTCCCGTACGCCGTCCTGCCCGACCGCCGCCCGCCCACCGCCGTCCTGTTTGTCCGCCGTCCGTCCGCTGTCCGCCCGTAGGAAAGCCGCCGCAGCCACCGTGACCGAGCAGAGCCGAGCACGCTTCCGGGCCGAGGCCCGGTCCGAGCACCCCGACCCCGTCCTGCTCTGCCTGCTCATGGCCGCCGAGCAGCCCGTCGCCGACCCCGCGGAGCCACCGCCCGCCCTGGACGCGCTGCTCGCCGCCTGCCAGGCCGCCCTGGACCGGCACGCCGCCGCCGTCCGGGCCGCCGTGGCGGAGCGCCGGCCCGCCGGGCCCGAGGAGACCGCCGCCCTGCTCGCCGCCGTCCTCGGCGGGCGCGAGCGCTTCCACGGCCGGCAGTCCGACTACCGGCGGCTGGAGTCCTCGCTGCTGCCCGAGGTGCTGCGGCGCCGGCGCGGGCTGCCGATCATGCTCGCGCTGGTGTGGGGCGCGGTCGCCCGGCGGGCCGGGCTGACCGTCCACGGCATCGCCCTGCCCGGCCACTTCATCGTCGCCGTGGGCGGGCCGGCCGGCGGCGAGGAGTACGTGCTCGCCGACCCCTTCCACGGCGGGCGGCTGCTCGACCTGGAGGACGCCGCCGATCTGGTCCGCGCCGCCGGCCACGAGTTCACCCCCGAACTCCTCACCCCCGCCCAGCCGCTGGAGACCGTCCTGCGCGTACTCGGCAACATCCGCGGCTGGGCGGCCGACCGCCCCGAGCACGCCCGCACCCAGCTCTGGGCCACCGAACTCGCCCTGCTGCTCCCCCGCCACCCCGCCCAGCTGCGCCTGGAGCGCGCCGAACTCCTCGTCCGGACGGGCGACTTCCTCGGCGGCTCGACCGAGATGGAGTCCTATGCGCAGATCCTGGACGCCTTCGACCCCGATGCCGCGGCCCGGGTGCGGCTGGAGGCCAGGGCCGCCCGCCACCGGCTCAACTGAGCCCGCCGCCGTCCCGCCCCGGCCCGCGCGGCCCGTGTGACCCGTGCGACCCGCGCAGGCCGCGCAGCGACCGGGCGAGCAGCAGGTGGACGGCCCCGAGGGCGGCGGCGGCCGCGGGCAGCACCAGCCAGTCGGCGGCCGGCAGCCGGGTGACGGCGGCGGCGCAGAGTGCCGCGGGGACGGCCGCGGCCAGCAGCCGGGCATGGGCGGCCAGGATCCGGGCGCCGTCCAGGCCGCCGAGGCGCCGGCGCAGCAGCAGGGCCGCCCCGAGCGCGGTCAGCAGAAACGATCCGCCGTAGCAGGCGGCCGTCCCGGTGGCGGCCCAGCGCGGCGGGAGCAGTTCCGCGCAGGCCAGTGCGCCCGCCGAGGTGGCCCCCACCGGCAGCAGGTTGAGCAGGAAGGGGCTGCGGCTGTCGCCCATCGCGTACAGCACCCGGGTGAGGGTGTACGCGGCGGAGTAGAGCACCAGGCCCGGGGCGAAGGCGGTCAGCATGCCGGCGATGGCCTGCACGTCGGCCTCCCCGGCCCGGCCGTGGCCGAAGGCGAGTCGGCTCAGCGGCAGCGCCAGCACCGCGAGCCCGAGCGAGGCGGGCACGGTCGCCACCGCCACCGTGCGCAGGGCCCGCGAGGCCAGCCGCCGGACGGCGTCCCGGTCGCCGTCGGCCGCCGCCGTGCTCAGCGCGGGCAATGCCGCCGTCACCAGGGAGACCGTCACCACCCCGTGCGGCACGATCCAGAGCAGGTAGGCGCTGCCGTACGCGGTGTAGCCGACGCCCCCGGCCACCCCGGCCGCCTGGGCGCGCTCACCGGCGAGGGTGGTGAGCCGGGTGACCGCCCACTGGCCGACCTGGTCGGTGAAGACGAGCAGCAGCGTCCACCCGGCGGCCCGCAGCGGGGCGCCCAGCCCGGCCTCCCGCAGGCCGCGGCGCGGGCGCAGCCGGACCCCGGACGCGCGCAGCGGCGGCAGCAGGGCGACGGCCTGCACGACGACGCCGAGGGTGGTCCCGAGGCCCAGCAGCACGAGGTGGTCGGCCGGTTCGGCGCCGGAGCCGAGGACCCAGCCGAACACCCCGATCACGACCAGGTTGTTGAGCACCGGCGCCCAGGCCATCGGTGCGAACCGGCCGCGGGCGTTGAGCACCTGGCCGAGCACGGTGAACAGCCCGTAGCAGAGCACCTGCGGCAGGCACAGGTACGCCAGCAGCACGGTGCGCGCCAACTGCTCGCCGCTGTACGGCGTGTAGAGGCGCACAATGAGCGGGGCGGCGGGCACCACCAGGGCCGTGACGGCGAGCAGGGCCGCCGTCAGCAGGGTCACCAGGCGGTCGGTGTGCGCGGCGCCGCCGTCCGCCGACTCCCGTGCGGCGCGCACCAGGTGGGGGACCAGCACGGTGTTCAGCGCGCCGCCGATCAGCAGCACGAAGACCAGGTTGGGGACGGTGTTGGCGACGTGGTAGCCGTCGGCCAGCAGTCCGGAGCCCAGCACCGCGACCACCAGCGCGGCCCGGACGAACCCGGTGGCCCGCGACACGATCGTCCCGGCCGCCATCACCAGGCTCGCCGGCACCCGGCGTCCCGCCCCGCGAACCCCGGGCCGCACCCCCATGTCCAGGGTGTTCCCGGTCCGGGCGGCGCCCGAACGGCCCACCGCCCCCGGCGGGTTGCGCGCACCGGCGACCGCTCCCGAGGGACGGCCGCCGGTGCGCGCGGGCAGCGCCTGGCTAGCCGAGGCCGAGCGAGCGCTTCAGGAAGTCGACCTGGAGCAGCAGCAGGTTCTCGGCGACCTCCTCCTGCGGGGTCATGTGGGTGACGCCCGAAAGCGGCAGCACGGTGTGCGGCCGGCCGGCGGCGAGCAGCGCCGAGGAGAGCCGCAGGGTGTGCGCGGCCACCACGTTGTCGTCCGCCAGCCCGTGAATGATCATCAGCGGGCGCTCCAGCGCGGCGGCCGACCCGGTCAGCGCGTGGGCGGCGTACACCTCGGGGCGCTCGGCCGGGTGCCCGAGGTAGCGCTCGGTGTAGTGGGTGTCGTACAGCTCCCACTCCGTCACCGGCGCACCGGCGACGGCCGCGTGGAAGACGTCCGGACGGCGCAGCACCGCGAGCGCGGCCAGGTAGCCGCCGTACGACCAGCCGCGGATCGAGACCCGGTCGAGGTCCAGCGGGAACTCCCCGGCCAGCGACCGCAGCGCCTCGACCTGGTCGTCCAGGGTGGTGCCGGCCAGGTCGAAGGCGATGGACTTCTCCCAGCCGGGGCTGCGGCCGGGGGTGCCGCGCCCGTCCGCGACCACCACGGCGAAGCCCTGGTCGGCGAACCACTGCGAGTTGAGGTGCGCGTTGTGCGCCTGGACGACCCGCTGGCCGTGCGGGCCGCCGTACGGGTCCATCAGGACGGGCAGCAGGCCGTCGCGCTCGCGGTCGTAGCCGGTCGGCAGGAAGACCGCGGCCGGGATGCGCCGCTCCCCGGCGTAGCGGAACACCGGCCGGGCGGTGATGACCGGCGTCTCGGCGTACGACTCGACGGTGGCGAGGTCGTCGACGGCCACGCCTTCCGACAGGTCGCGGGCCACCTTGACCAGCGCGCCGGGCAGGTCCGGCTCGGCCGTCGCCCGGACGGTGATGCCGGCCGCGTGCACCGCGCTGGTGACGGAGGTGAACGGGCGGCCGTTGGCGCTCTCCCAGGACAGCCGCTTGCCGTCGTGGGTGATCCGGCCGACGGCGATCCAGCCGGGCTCGGGGTCGGTCTCCGCCTCGCCGCCGGAGGCCGAGAAGAACACCTCCTCCGCGGTGACCGCGACCACCGAGCGCACCTGGAGGTCCGCTCCGGTGACGGCGTGGTCGCCGACGACCAGGGACCGCACCCCGCCCTCGTCGGAGATCCGCACCAGCCGGCCGTCCGGGGTCCAGGCCGGCACGCCGGGGAACAGCTCCAGCCAGGCGTCGTCGCGGTCCTCGTGCAGCACCTCGGTGGCGCCCGACTCCACATCCACGCCCAGGACCTGCGCGCGGCGCTGGTCGCGGGTCTGGACGAGCAGCAGCGGGACGCCGCCCTTCGACCAGTGCACCCGGGCCAGGTAGGGGAAGGTCTCGCGGTCCCAGGCGATCTCGACCCGGGTGCCGTCCAGGCCGAAGGACCAGAGCCCGACCTCGGCGTCGGGGGTGCCGGCCGCCGGGTAGGCGACCTCGGCGGGCGCGCTGCCGGGGTTGGCCGGGTCGGCGATCCACCAGCGGCGCACCGGGCCGTCGTCCGCGCGCTCGACCAGCAGCCGGTCGCTGTCCGGGGACCACCAGTGGCCCCGGTCGCGGTCCATCTCCTCCTGGGCGATGAACTCGGCCTGGCCCCAGGTCACGTTCGGCCCGTCGGGCTGGGCGAAGGCCCAGTCGGCGGTCCCGTCGGTGCGGGTGAGGCGCAGTTCACCGGAGGTGGTGGCGTACGCGACGTAGGTGCCGTCCGGGGAGGGGCGCGGGTCGAGCAGCGGGCCCTCGGCGGGCAGCTCGGTGGTGGTGCCGGCCACCAGGTCGGCGGTGAACAGGCGGCCGGAGAGGGCGAAGGCGGCCAGCGTGCCGGAGCCGTCCAGGGCGTAGCCGACGATGCCGGCCGAGCCCTCGCGGCTGCGCTCGCGGCGGGCCTTCTCGGCCGGCGAGACGTCCTCCTCGCCGCCGCCGAGCAGGGCCACCGGGTCGGCGGCGATCCGCTCCTCGCCGGTGACGGTGTCGAGGGTCCAGAGCAGGTTGGCCCGGTTGCTGCCGGACCGCGAGCGCAGGAAGACGACCCGGGAGCCGTCGGGTGCGACGGAGAACGACCGGGGCGCACCGACGGTGTACCGCAGGGTGCGCGCGTATTGCCTCGGGAAGGTGTCCGCAGGGTGCTGGGTGGTCATGGCACCAGACCCTACGACTTCGCGGGCGCACCCAGGGCCGTTCGTGATCACTCGTTCGGAGCATCGGCGCGAACGGCTCCTTCCGGGGCGCCACACCCCCTCCCACCGGCCCGTGCGCCCCACGGGTGCCACCGTGCCCCGACGCGTGCGGGCTCACCATGCGTGATGCCGCGCTCACCCATCGGGTATGACTGGTCCGACGAGTGATCGTCGGGGCTCCGTCCCGGGCCCCGGCGGCCGCCCGTCGGTCCCACCCGGTCCCCACCGCCGCCCTCCCGAGCGGCGCACCCGCGAAGGGATGTGAGCCGACATGGCTCTGTCCATCTCCGCAGCCGTCCTGATGCTCGTCATCGTGGTGCTGCTGATCCGCCGATCCGGCCTGAAGCTCTCGCACGCCGTCGTCTGCGCCCTGCTGGGCTTCTACCTGGCGTCCAGTTCCGTCGCCCCCTCCATCAGCCAGGTCACCAGCAACCTCGCCGGAATGATCAACGGTCTGAAGCTCTGAGCCCCGGGCCGCGGTCGTTAGGCTGCTCCCCATGACCGCGACTCCCGGCCGCCGCCTGCTCCTCGTGCACGCCCACCCCGACGACGAGTCGATCGGCAACGGCGCGACGATGGCCAGGTACGCCGCCGAGGGCGCCGGCGTCACGCTGGTGACCTGCACCCTCGGCGAGGGCGGCGAGGTGATCCCGCCCGCCCTGGCGCACCTGGCCCAGGACCGCGACGACGCCCTCGGCCCGTACCGGATCGGCGAGCTGACCGCCGCCGCGGCCGCGCTGGGCGTCACCGACGTCCGCTTCCTGGGCGGCCCGGGGCGCTACCGCGACTCCGGGATGATGGGCGTGCCGGACAACGACGTGCCCGGCTGCTTCTGGCGGGCCGACCTCGACGAGGCCGCCGGCCACCTGGTCGAGGTGGTCCGCGAGGTGCGCCCGCAGGTGCTGGTCACCTACGACCCGGACGGCGGCTACGGGCACCCGGACCACATCCAGGCGCACCGGGTCGCGATGCGCGCGTACGAGCTCGCCGCCGATCCGGCCTTCCGGCCCGAACTGGGCCCGGCCTGGCGGATCGCCAAGGTGTACTGGAACCGGATGCCGCGCTCGGTGATCGAGCGGGGCCTGCGGGAGACGGCCGCCGCCGCGCCGTTCCCGGGCGTGGCCGACGTCTCGGACGTGCCGGGCGTGGTGGACGACGCCGTGGTCACCGCGGTGCTGGACGGCTCCGCGCACGCCGCGCGCAAGGCCGCCGCGATGGCCGCGCACGCCACCCAGATCACCGTGGACGGCGCCTTCTTCGCGCTCTCCAACGACCTCGGACAGCCGCTGGTCGCCACCGAGTACTACGAGTTGGTGCACGGCCGGGCCGGCTCGCCGCTGCCGGAGACCGACCTCTTCGCGGGGCTGCCGGCCGGCGGCGGCGCGGCCGCGCGCACCTCCGCCGACCACGCCTCCGAGGGGACCGTCCGATGACCGAGACCGCCACGCCCGCCCGCCGAACGCTGCGCTCGATCCCGGCGGCCGTGCTCGGCACCCGCCGGGAGCGGCTGGCCGAGTCGCAGCCGCCGCGCGGCGTCCGGATCGCCGTCTACGCGGTGTTCTTCCTGCTGGGCATCGCGGTGTCGGTCTGCGGAGCCTTTGTGCAGGCCCTGTGGCCGCCGGTGGGGGTGCTGCTGGCGCTCGCCGCGACCGCCGCGACCTTCTACGCGGGGCTGCGGATCACCGGCACCCGGCTGGGCGCCGGGATCCCGGTGGGCGGCTGGTTCCTGGCCCTGCTGCTGGTGATGGTGCCGCGCCCGGAGGGCGACAACGTGCTGTGGACCAACGCCACGTCCTACGCGTACCTGTTCGCCGGGTCGATCCTCGGCGTGATCTGCGCCACCCTGCCGACCCGCACCAGCTGGTTCCCCGGGGTCCCGAACCAGCCGCGCTGAGACCGGTTCACGGGGGCCCACGACGAGCAGTCAGGGCCGGTCACCCGTAGTCTCATACCGGAAGAACCGGACGTATCAGGATCTGTCCGAACCGGTCCACCGCTCAGTTCTTCCCAGTATGGTGGTGCCGCAGTACGCCGCACCCGACCGCCGTCAGGCCGGCGCCCACAGACCCGCGCAGTCGTGCCCCACGGCCACGCCCGCGAACCCGGAGCAGAGCAGCATTGAGCAGCCGCGAATCTGACAAGCCCAACCCGGCGCCCCGGCGCACGGGTCCGGACGCCTACCCGTCGGGCACCCCCCCGTACGGCGTGCCGGGCTTCCCCGGCGGCGACCGCGCGGGTGCCGGAGCGGCCCAGGCCCCCGGCGGCGAGGACGACGCCCCGAAGACCGAGACCACGCTGACCACCCGGGTCCGGATCAACATCCCCGGCTCGCGCCCGATCCCGCCGGTGGTGGTCCGCAGCACCGTCAAGAGCGAGGACGGCGGCGAGGACGCCCCGGCCGCGGACGGCCCGGCCAAGCCGCGGCACCGCTCCGCCGCGCCCGCCTCCCCCGTGCACGGGGTGATGGACGGGGCCGCGCGAACGGCCACCCCGCCGAACCTGCCGCCGGAGTGGCAGCAGCAGCCCGGCAAGCCCGACTCCGGCGACGGCGAGTCCACCGGCGAGTGGTTCCGTCCGCGCCAGCGCAAGACGCCCGGCGAGCCCGCCCCCGCCGCCGTCCCGGCCGGCGCCCCGGCCGAGGCCCGCCCGGGCGGCGCCCGGCCCGCCCCGCAGGGCGGCCGGTCCGTTCCGGCCCCGGCCCCCTCGGCCCGGCCCGCGGGCGCGCCCGCCTCCCCGTTCGGCACCGCCGAGGGCCCGAACGCCCCGGTCGCCGGCGCCGCCTACGACGACGGCCTGCCGTCGGAGACCCCGGCCGTGCCCGCCGACTACGCCGGCGCCGACCCGTTCGAGACCGGAGGGCCCGCACCGTCGCTGCCGCCCCGCCCGCAGGCCCGCAACCGCGCGCCGCAGGGCCCCGGCGCCCCCGCACCCGGCCCCGCGGGCCGCCCGGCGAACCCGGAGGACACCTCGGTCGACGGCTTCGCGCCGATCCGCGAGGACGTCCCGCCGTCCGCCGCCATACCCGGCCTGACACCGAACGCCGCAGCCGCCCAGGGCGGGCTGTACGCCTCCGCCCCGGCCGGCGCCGACCCGTTCGCGGACCGGCGCCCGGCCGCCGGCGCGGACCCCTTCGCCCCGGCCGGTGCGACCGGCCAGGCCGCCCCGGGCAGCCTCTTCCCGGGCACCCCCGGCCGCAGCGGCGGCGACCCCTTCGGCGGCGACCCCTTCGGCAGCGCGCCGGGCGCCGGTGCCCCCGGGGCCCCGTTCGCCACCGCCGAGGCGCCGGCCCCGGCCCCCACGCCGAAGCCCGCCGCCGACCGCCCGGCCCCCAAGCCGGCCGCCCCCGCGGCCCCGGCCAAACGCGGCGGCGGCAAGAAGGTCGTCAAGCTCGCCGTCTACGGCCTCGGCGGGGTGCTGTTCCTCGGCGCCGCCGCGTACGGCACCGGGCTGATGCTGAACCAGTCCGACGTGCCCGAGGGCACCGTCGTCCTGGGCACCGACATCGGCGGCAGCAGCCGCGACCAGGCGATCCACCAGCTGGAGGAGAGCGTCGCCAAGGCCGGCCAGCAACCGCTCAAGCTGAAGATCGGCGAGCAGGCGGTCGACCTCGACCCGACCACCGCCGGCCTCAGCTTCGACACCACCGCCACGGTCGACCGGCTGGCCCAGCACAGCTACGACCCGGTCGAGGTGATCACCTCCCTCAAGGGCGGCGAGAAGGCCGTGGCCCCCGAGGTCAAGGTCGACCGCGACAAGCTCCGGGCCACCCTCGAATCGCTGGCCGCCGGTTCCGGCCAGGGGCTGAAGGAGGGCCACGTCAAGTTCACCGACGCCGGCGAGGCCGTCGTGGTGCCGGGCACCGCCGGCCAGGCGGTCGACCCGGGCCCGGCCATGGAGGCCGTCGAGAAGGCGTACCGGGACCGCGCGGCCGGCCGGCCGGAGCAGCCCGTCGCGCTGGCCGTCGCCGCGGCCCAGCCCAAGGTCTCCACCCAGGCCCTGCAGGCCGCCGCGGACACCCTCGGCAAGTCGGTGCTCAACGGCAACATCCGCATCGAGGGCGGCGGCAAGCGCTGGGAGTTCGGCCGGCTGACCGCCGCCAAGGCGCTCACGCTCACCCCGGACGCCAACGGCAAGATCGTCCCCAAGTGGGACCTCGACCAGCTGAACGCCCAGCTCAAGGGCATCTTCGACAAGGCCAAGACGCGCAAGAACGGCCAGCTGGTGCCGATCACCGTCCAGGACGTCGCGGACGCCATCACCTCGGTGCTGGAGAAGTCCGACAAGGAGCGGGTCCACAAGTTCCCGGTCTGACGCACGCTTCGCCGGAGGGCGGGTCCGGATGCCCCGGGCCCGCCCTCCGGCCTTTCGCCGGGGGCGTTACCAAGACTTGATCGGGAATCGTTCGACAACTCCTCCCCCCGATCAGCAAGATGTGGCACGGTACCCCCGCACGGCCGCACGAGGAGACACCGTCTTGGGCCGCACCACGCCACCCGCGCAGGCCCTGGCCGCCGTCGCACTCGCCGTCGCGCTCGCGCTCACCGGCTGCTCGGCCGACGGCAGCGCGCCGTCCGCGCACCCGCCGGCGCCCGCCGAGGCGCCCAAGCTCACCGCCATGGACATCAACCCGCACCCGCGCACCGACCTGCGCCAGGGCGGCACCCTGCACATCGCGGTGTCCCAGTACTCCTCCCAGTGGTCGCCGATCCACACCGACGGCGGCGAGTCCTCCACCATCAGCGTCACCAAGCCGCTGCTGCCGACCTTCTTCCGCTCGGACGCCGCCGGCACCCAGACCCCCAACCCGGCCTACCTGCTGGACGCCGTCGCCGAGCAGCGGGGCGGCCGGCAGGTGGTCACCTGGACCCTCAACCCCAAGGCGAAGTGGTCCGACGGCACCCCGATCACCTGGCGCGACCTGCAGGCCAACTGGCAGGCCCTGAACGGCCGGGACCCGGCCTTCAAGGCGTCCAGCAGCACCGGCTTCGAGCTGGTCTCGGCCGTCGAGCGCGGCGCGGACGACTTCCAGGCGGTGATGACCTTCGAGCGGCCGTTCTCCGAGTGGCAGTCGATGTTCAACGGCGCCGCCAACGCGCCGCTGCTGCCCGCCTCGAAGGTGGCCACCGCCGAGCTGTTCAACACCTCCTACCAGGAGGCGATCCCGGTCACCGCGGGGCCGTTCAGGGTCGAGAAGCTGGACCGCGCCACCCAGACGATCACCCTGGCCGCCGACCCCGGCTGGTGGGGCGACAAGCCGCTGCTGGACAAGGTGGTCTTCCACGCCATGGTGCCCAACACCATGCCGGGCGCCTTCGCCAAGGGCGAGATCGACTTCTTCAACAACGGTCCGGACGTGGCCGGTTACCAGACCGTCCGGAGCACCCCGGGCGCCGCCGTCCGCCGGGCCGGCGGTCCGGACTTCCGGCAGTTCACGCTGAACAGCCGCAGCCCCGCGCTGAGCGACCCGGAGGTCCGCCAGGCGGTGTTCCAGGCGATCAACCGGGACGCCATCACCCGGACCGACCTCACCGGGCTGGACTGGCCGACCGTCACCCTCAACAACCATCTGCTGGTCGCCAACCAGAACGGCTACCGGGACAACTCGCTCGGCCTCAGCCGCTACGACCCGGAGAACGCCCGCCGCAAGCTCGACGCCGCCGGATGGAAGCTGTCCGGCGACGTCCGCCGCAAGGACGGTGCGGAGCTGTCGCTGCGGATGGTGATCCCGTCCGGCGTCACCCAGGCCAAGAACGAGGCCGAACTCGCCACCCAGATGCTCAAGGAGGTCGGGGTCAAGCTCACCGTCGAGACCGCGGCGGCCAACGAGTTCTTCGACAAGTACGTCAACCGGCGGGACTTCGACCTCACCGCGTACTCGCTGATCGGCACGCCGTTCCCGGCCTCCGGCAACCGCGCCAACTTCGCCCTCGGCGGCGGCGCCAACCACGCCCAGGCCGGCAGCCCCGCCGTCGACGCCGCCCTCGACCGGGCCGCCGCCGCGACCGACGCGGCCACCGCCTTCGCCGCCATCAACCAGGCCGACGGCGAGCTGTGGAAGGTCGCCGGCGTCCTGCCGCTCTACCAGCGCCCGCAGTTGTACGGCGCCCGCGCGAACCTCGCCAACATCGGCGCGCAGGGCCTCTCGGACATCGTCTGGGAGAACGTCGGCTTCGAGAAGTAGCGCGGGAAGCAGCGGGGCGGGCCACGGCTCCGTGCCGTGGCCCGCCCCGTCCGTCCGCGCTCAGCCCGCGCCGATCACGTCCCGCACCTCCGCGAAGTGGCAGGCCGAGGCGTGCGCCGCCTGCCCCTTCAGCGTCGACGGCACCGCCAGCAGCGGGAGTTCGGCGGAGCAGCGCTCCTCCGCCTTCCAGCAGCGGGTGCGGAAGCGGCAGCCGGACGGCGGGTTGGCCGGCGACGGCAGGTCCCCGCTGAGCAGGATCCGCTCGCGCTGCTCCCGCCCGGTCGGGTCGGGCACCGGCACGGCCGACAGCAGCGCCTGGGTGTACGGGTGGGTCGGGAAGGCGTAGATCTGGTCCTCGGTCCCGATCTCCACCAGCTTGCCCAGGTACATCACGCCGACCCGGTCGGAGATGTGCCGGACGATCGAGAGGTCGTGCGCGATGAACATGTAGGAGAGCTCGAACTCGCTCTGCAATTGCTCCAGCAGGTTGATCACCTGCGCCTGCACCGAGACGTCCAGGGCGGAGACCGGCTCGTCGCAGATGATCACTTCGGGCTTGAGCGCCAGCCCCCGGGCGATGCCGATGCGCTGGCGCTGGCCGCCGGAGAACTGGTGCGGATACCGGTTGATGTACTCCGGGTTGAGGCCGACCACGTCCAGCAGGTCCTGGACGGCCTTGCGCCGGTCCCCCTTCGGGGCCACCTCGGGGTGGATCTCGAACGGTTCGCCGATGATGTCGCCCACCGTCATCCGGGGGTTGAGCGAGGTGTACGGGTCCTGGAACACCATCTGGATGTTGCGCCGGACGGCCTTCAGGGCCGCCCCGGAGAGCCGGGTGATGTCCTCGCCCTTGAACAGCACCTGTCCGGCGGTGGCGCGTTCGAGGTTCATCAGCACCTTGGCCAGCGTGGACTTGCCGCAGCCCGACTCCCCGACGATGCCCAGGGTCTCGCCCCGCTGCAGCTGGAAGGAGACCCCGTCCACCGCCTTGACCGCGCCGACCTGCTTCTTGAGGAGGATGCCCTGGGTCAGCGGGTAGTGCTTGACCAGGTCCTTCACCTCCAGGATCGGCTCAGCCATGGAGGGTCTCCTTCCAGAAGTGGCAGGCGCTGCGGCGGCCCGGCAGGTCGCTCCCGTCGGCGTCCAGCACCGCCACCAGGCGCGGCGGTTCGGTGCGGCAGCGGTCCGCCACCCGGTCGCAGCGCGGGTTGAACGCGCAGCCGTCCGGGATCCGCAGCAGGCTCGGCGGCAGCCCCTGGATGGCGTAGAGGTTCTGCCCCTTCTGGTCCAGCCGCGGGATGGAGCGGAGCAGGCCCTTGGTGTACGGGTGCGCCGGGCGCGCGTACAACTCGCCCACCGGCGCGGTCTCGACGATCCGGCCGGCGTACATCACCGCGATCTTGTCCGCGACGTCGGCGACCACGCCCAGGTCGTGGGTGATCAGGATCAGGCCCATGTTGAACTCGGCCTGCAGCTCCGCGAGCAGGTCCATCACCTGGGCCTGCACGGTGACGTCCAGCGCGGTGGTGGGCTCGTCCGCGATGATCAGATCGGGCTCCAGGGCCAGCGCCATCGCGATCATGATGCGCTGGCGCATACCGCCGGAGAACTGGTGCGGGTAGTCGTTCACCCGCTGCCGGGCCGCCGGGATGCGCACCCGCTCCATCAGCTCGACGGACCTCTCCTTCGCCTCCTTGCGGGAGGCGCCCTGGTGCACCCGGAACATCTCGCCGAGCTGGTAGCCCACGCTCAGCACCGGGTTGAGCGAGGAGAGCGCATCCTGGAAGATCATTGCGATCTTCCGCCCGCGCACCGCCCGGCGGGCCTTGGAGCTCATCGTCAGCAGGTCCTCGCCGCGGAAGCGGATCGAGCCGGCCGTGATCCGCCCGGGCGGCATGTCCAGGATGCCCATGATCGCCTGAGCGGTCACCGACTTGCCCGAGCCGGACTCCCCCAGCACCGCCAGGGTCTCCCCGGCCGAGACGGAGTAGCTGACGCCGTTCACGGCCTTCGCCACGCCGTCCCGGGTGTGGAACTCGATGTGGAGGTCGTCGACCTCCAGCAGCGGGGTGCCGGCGGCCAGGCTCTCCCGCCCACCGACCACCTCCACCTGCTGCTTCACGGGCTTCGACGCTTCGGTCATGGTCCCCGCCTCCTCAGCGCAGCTTGGGGTCGAGGGCGTCGCGGACCGCGTCGCCGAGCATGATGAAGGCCAGCACGGTGACGCTCAGCACCGCGGCCGGGAAGAGCAGGACGTGCGGGGCGGTCAGGAACCGCGCCTGCGCGTCGGCGATCATCAGGCCCCAGGAGATCTCCGGCGACTGGATGCCGATGCCCAGGTAGGACAGCGCGGCCTCGGCCCCGATGTAGACGCCCAGGTTGATCGTCGACACCACGATGACCGGGGCCACCGCGTTGGGCAGGATGTGCCGGGTGACGATCCGCTGGGTGCCGGCGCCCAGCGCCCTGGCCGCGACCACGTAGTCGTTGTGCTTGTTGGAGAGCACCGCCGAGCGCATCAGCCGGAAGATCTGCGGCCAGCCGAGCACGGCCATCACCGCCGAGACCGTCCAGGCGTTGCCCTTCTGCCAGGTCGACATGATCAGCATGCCGCCGAGCAGCAGCGGCACGGCGAAGAAGATCTCGGTGACCCGGGAGAGCAGGCTGTCCCAGAAGCCGCCGATCCAGCCCGCCAGCAGGCCCAGGGTGCCGCCGAGCAGCACCACCAGGGTGGTGGTGACGATGCCGACGATGATGGAGTTGCGGGCGCCCCAGACGGCTCGGGTGTAGATGTCGCAGCCCTGCACGTCGAAGCCGAACCAGTGCTCGGCGCTGGGCCGCTGCAGCGAGTCGCTCAGGTTGCAGAAGCCCGCGGACTGCGGGTCCTTGCCGGTGAACAGGCCCGGGGCGACGGCCAGCGCCACCATGAACAGCACCAGCACCCCGCCGATCAGGAACAGCGGGTTGCGGCGCAGGTCGTACCAGGCGTCCGTCCAGAGGCTGGCGACCCGCTCCTGGCCGGCCGGCTTCGCGGGTGCGGCGGCGGCTCCCCCGGCGTCCCCGCCCGTGCTCTGCGCGGGGACGGTGGCCTCGGCGGTCTCGCTCTTCGTCGGCTCACTCATAGCGGATCCTCGGGTCCAGGACGGCGTACAGCAGGTCGACCACCAGGTTGGCGAGCAGGTACACCATCACCAGCGCGCTCACGATGCCCACCACGATGGTGCGTTCGCGCAGGTAGACGGACTGGAAGAGCTGGTGGCCGACGCCGGGGATGTTGAAGATGCCCTCGGTGATGACCGCCCCGCCCATCAGGCCGCCGAGGTCCATGCCCAGGAAGGTGACGATCGGGATCAGCGCGTTGCGCAGGCCGTGCCGGACCACCACCCGCAGCGGGCTGAGCCCCTTGGCGACCGCCGTCCGGACGTAGTCGGCCCGCATGATCTCGATCAGGCTGGTCCGGGTGAGCCGGGCGACGTACGCGAGCGAGGTGGAGGCGAGGACGTACCCGGGCAGCAGGTAGGACCGGAAGCCCGCCTCCTCGTTGAAGGAGACCGGGAAGAAGTCGATGCCGAAGTCGGTCTTGAGCTTCACCCCGAGCAGCAGCTGGAGGACGAAGCCGATGACGAAGACCGGGATGGAGATGACCATCAGGGTCGAGATGAGCACCACGTTGTCGATGAACCGGCCGCGCCGCAGGGCCGCCACGATGCCGGCCGTGACGCCGACCGCCATCTCGATCACCAGCGCCGTCAGCGCCAGGTTGATGGTGTACGGGAACGCGGACTTCATCACGTCCACGACGGCGTTGCCCCGGTAGTCCTCGCCGAAGTCGCCGGTGAACAGGTTGGACAGGTAGTTCCAGTACTGCAGGAAGAACGGGTCGTCGAGGTGGTAGCGCTCCCTGAGGGTCGCCACCACGGCCGGGTCCTGTCGCTTCTCACCGGCCAGTGCCGTAATGGGATCGCCAGGCAGCAGGAAGACCAGTGCGTAGATAAGGAACGTCGCACCGAGGATCACAGGTATGGCCTGGATGACCCGGCGGACCACATAGCGGCCCATGCCGCCTCCTCGTGGTTCGGGGCACGTCCGTGCCGGGCGGCGCGGGGGTTGCCCGCACCGCCCTCACGGCGTACCGGTCGTCGGGTGGGGTCAGGCCAGCTCGACCTTGGCGAGGTCCATCTGCCCCTGGGCGTTGACCTGCACGTTCTTCACGGACTTGGTGTAGGCCGAGGAGGACATGTAGGTGTAGACGGGGATGTACGGCAGGTCCTTGATCAGGATGTCGTCGGCCTGCTGGTAGAGCTTGATGCTCTCCTCCTCCGTCTTCGCGGAGTCGGCCTTGGCGAGCAGCGCCTCGAACTCCTCGTTGACGTAGCCGCCGTAGTTGGAGCCGTTCTCGATGGCGACCTTGGAGAAGATCGGGCGCAGGTAGTTCTCGGCGGACGGGTAGTCCATCGACCAGGCCATGCGGAAGGCGCCGCTGTACTTCTTGTCGCCCAGCGCGGTGAGGATCGCGCCGAACTTCTCGAACGGCTTGAAGGTCACCTCGATGCCGAGGTTGGCCTTCAGCTGGTTGCCGACGGCCTCGATCCACTCCTTGTGGCCGCCGTCGGCGTTGTAGCCGATCTCCAGGGTGTTCCCGGGCAGCCCGCCGGCCTGCTGGAACAACTCCTTCGCCTTCGCCGGGTTGTACTTGGCGACGTCGCCGAGCGCGCCCTGGCGGTATCCCGGAATGATCGGGTTGATGAAGTCGTCGGCCGGCTTGCGGGTGCCGGAGAAGATGGTCTTGGTGATCGCCTCGCGGTCGATCGCCATCGAGATCGCCTTGCGGATGTCCGCCTTGCCGTACGCCGGGTTCGTCGCGATCGGGAATCCGATGTAACCGACCCCGGATTCCGGCTTGTAGATGTAGCGGTCACCGAACTCCTGGGCGACCGACGACATCGCCGAGATCGGCAGCTTGTCGGTGATCTGAATGGTGTCCGCACGCAGGTCGTTGTACGCGGTTTCCAGCTTCTCGTAAATCTTGAAGGTGACGGAATCCAGCTTCGCCTTTCCGTCGAAGTCCGGGAAGTTCTCGTACCGCTTCACCTTGATCTGCTTGTTGTGCTCCCACTTCCCGTCCATCTGGAACGCCCCGTTGCCGATCGGGGCCTCCTCGTACGCCTTCGGGTCGGCGAAGAACGCGTCCGGCAGCGGGAAGAAGGCGTTGTACCCGAGCATGGTCTTGAACTGCGAGAACGGCGCCTTGAGGGTGACCGTGAAGGTCTTGTCGTCAACGACCTTGAGGCCCTTGAGCTCCTTGCCGGCCGGCTTCTTGTCCTTGCCGGGAGCCAGCTCGTCGGCGCCCAGGATCTTGTCGAAGAACGGCAGCGCCTCCTGCGCGTTGTCCTGGTTGGCGCCGAAGTTCCAGGCGTTCACGAAGCTCTTGGCGGTGACCTTCTCGCCGTTGTGGAAGGTGTAGCCGTCCTTGAGCTTGATGGTCCACACGGTGGCGTCCGGGCTCTCGATGGACTCGGCGACCCGGAGGGTGGGCTGGTTGGTCTTGATGTCGTAGTCGATCAGCCCGGCGAAGATCGCGTTCATGACCTCGGCGCCCTCGGACTCCGCGGTGTTCTGCGGGACCAGACCGTGCTGCGGCTCACCCAGCTCGACGCTGATCGAGCCGCCCTTCTTCCCGGACCCGCCCGAGCTCGCCCCGTCGCCGCTCTTCTTGCTGTCGCCGCCGGTGCTGCAGGCGGTGATCGCGAGCGCCGTGCACGCCGCCAGTGCGGTCCAACGCATGGTCCTGGTGAGCCTCATTCAACTGCTCCTCGATTTAGGGGCTTACGAACGAACGGCGCCCCGCCACTCGGTGTGCCGGGCATGGCGAAGGTCGACATCTCAGGGCCGTACCGCACAGTTGGCGAGGTGACCACTGATACGCGCAGAGCAACTATCGATCACCCGACCCCTTCCTTGGAATCGCCGTCACATCTCTTTTCAATTACATGCTCAGACCAAGTCGTGACAATGCTCGCCAAATTCCGGCATAACGCGCCCGGAGGCTCTGATTCCACTTTCCGAATAGCGGACGCAATGGGCCGGTATTCGATGCATTACGGAGCGTAATGATCATCCGGGAGGAGTTGCCGGTGATCTCCGGCGGTCAATTCCGGGAGTTTTCGCAGTTCAGCCCCGACCGGCCCCCGGACAGCCGAAGGGCGCGCCCTCCGTGCGGAGAGCGCGCCCTGCGTGCGGTTCGTGACCGGGGTGTCAACCGGATTCCGCGGCCCGTTCGTCCGGGCCCCGCTCCGCCGCGAAGTGGCAGGCCGACGGGTGGAACGCCGCCCCCTGGCCCTGCAGCCAGACCGGCGGGTCCAGCAGCGGCACCTCGACCGCGCACTTGGGCTGGGCCTTCCAGCAGCGGGTGCGGAAGCGGCAGCCGGACGGCGGGTTGGCCGGCGAGGGCACGTCGCCGGTGAGCACGATCCGGTCGCGGGACTCGCGCGCCGTCGGGTCGGGCACCGGCACGGCCGACAGCAGCGCCTGGGTGTACGGATGGGTGGCGTGGTCGTAGATCTCCGCGTCGGTGCCGATCTCCACCATCCTGCCCAGGTACATCACGCCGACCCGGTCGGAGATGTGCCGGACGATCGAGAGGTCGTGCGCGATGAACATGTACGAGAGGTTGAACTCCCCCTGGAGCTGCTCCAGCAGGTTGATCACCTGGGCCTGCACCGAGACGTCCAGGGCGGAGACCGGCTCGTCGCAGATGATCACTTCGGGCTTGAGCGCCAGCCCCCGGGCGATGCCGATGCGCTGGCGCTGGCCGCCGGAGAACTGGTGCGGGTACCGGTTGATGTACTCCGGGTTCAGCCCCACGACGTCCAGCAGGTCCTGGACGGCCTTGCGCCGGTCCCCCTTCGGGGCCACCTCCGCGTGGATCTCGAAGGGTTCACCGATGATGTCGCCCACCGTCATCCGGGGGTTGAGCGAGGTGTACGGGTCCTGGAACACCATCTGGATGTTGCGCCGGACGGCCTTCAGCGCCGCCCCGGAGAGGTGGGAGATCTCCTCGCCCTTGTAGCGCACCGAGCCGGCGGTGGCCGGCTCCAGGTTCATCAGCACCTTGGCCAGGGTGGACTTGCCGCAGCCGGACTCCCCCACGATGCCGAGCGTCTCGCCCTGCATCAGGTCGAAGGAGACCCCGTCCACCGCCTTCACGGCGCCGACCTGCTTCTTGAACAGCACGCCCTTGGTGAGCGGGAAGTGCTTGACGAGGTCCCGGACTTCGAGGATCGGTTCGCCGCGCGGCACCTCGTGGGCGAAGGCCGCCTCCTCCGGGACCGCCGCCCCCAGCGCGGTGGCCCCGTGTGCAGTGGCCCCGTCAGCCATGGAGGGTCTCCTTCCAGAAGAAGCAGGCGCTGCCCCGGCCCGGCACCGGGGTGCCGTCGTCCTCGGTGACGTCGAACAGCGCGGGCACCTCGGCCCGGCAGATCGCCTGGGCGCGCGGGCAGCGCGGGTTGAAGGCGCACCCCGGCGGGATCCGCAGCAAGTTCGGGGGCAGGCCCTTGATCGCGTACAGCTCCTGGCCCTTCTGGTCCAGGCGCGGGATGGAGTCCAGCAGCCCGCGGGTGTACGGGTGGGCCGGTCGGGCGTACAGCTCGTGGACGGGGGCGGTCTCGACGATCCGGCCGGCGTACATCACGGCGATCTTGTCCGCGACGTCGGCGACCACGCCGAGGTCGTGGGTGATCAGGATCAGGCCCATGTGGTACTCGGCCTGGAGCTCGGCGAGCAGGTCCATCACCTGGGCCTGCACGGTGACGTCCAGGGCGGTGGTGGGCTCGTCGGCGATGATGAGGTCCGGCTCCAGGGCCAGCGCCATCGCGATCATGATGCGCTGGCGCATGCCGCCGGAGAACTGGTGCGGGTAGTCGTTCACCCGCTGCTTGGCGGCCGGGATGCGGACCCGGTCCATCAGCTCGACGGCCTTCTCCTTGGCCTCCTTGCGGGAGGAGCCCTGGTGGGCGCGGAACATCTCGCCGAGCTGGTAGCCCACGCTCAGCACCGGGTTGAGCGAGGAGAGCGCGTCCTGGAAGATCATCGCGATCTTCTGCCCGCGGATCCGCCGCCGCTCCTCCTTGCCCATCTTCAGCATGTCCTGGCCGCGGAAGAGGATCTCCCCCTTGGGGATCCGGGCCGGCGGCATGTCCAGGATGCCCATCACCGCCTGCGCGGTCACCGACTTGCCCGACCCGGACTCCCCCAGCACCGCCAGGGTCTCCCCGGCCGAGACGGCGTAGCTGACGCCGTTCACGGCCCTGGCCACGCCGTCCCGGGTCACGAACTCCACGTGGAGGTCCCGGACGTCGAGCAGCGGCCCCTGGTAGGGCGCCTCCCGCCCGGACTTGCTGGTGTCGACTGCTGTGGTCACGACGCGTTCCCCTCGCTCAGCGCAGCTTCGGGTCGAGGGCGTCGCGCACCGCGTCGCCCAGCATGATGAAGGCCAGCACGGTGATCGAGAGCGCCGCGGCCGGGAAGAACATCACGTACGGCGCGGTCCGGATCACCTTCTGGGCGGAGGAGATGTCGATGCCCCAGGAGATCGTCGGGTCCTGCAGGCCGATGCCGAGGAAGCTCAGCGTGGCCTCGGTGGCGATGTAGCCGCCGAGCGCGATGGTGGCGACGACGATCACCGGGGCGACGGCGTTCGGCAGGATGTGCCGGAGCATCAGCCGCCCGGTGCCCGCGCCGAGGGCCCGCCCGGCCACCACGAAGTCGGCCTGCTTGACCGTCAGCACGGCGCCGCGCATGACCCGGGCGATCTGCGTCCAGCCCAGGAAGGCCAGCGCGATGACCACGCTCCAGACCGTGCGGGTGGAGAAGGCGTTCAGCAGCACCAGCGCGCCGAGCAGCAGCGGGATGCCGAAGAAGATGTCGATGATCCGGGAGAGCACCGCGTCCACGGCGCCGCCGTAGTACCCGGCGAACATCCCGCAGATCCCGCCGAGCAGGGTCACCGCCGCGGTCACGCAGATGCCGACGGTGATCGAGGCGCGGGCGCCGTAGATCACCCGGGCGTAGATGGAGCGACCCTGGCCGTCGTAGCCGAACCAGCCGGCCCCGAAGAAGTCCGTCCAGTCGGGGCGCCGCAGGAAGTTGTTGACCAGGTCGGCCTGGCGCGGATTGGCGTCGGTGAAGGCCCAGGGGAAGATCGACATCAGGACCAGCAGCAGGATCAGCAGGGCCGAGATCCAGAAGATCGGCCGGCGCCGGAGGTCCCGCCAGGCGTCGCCCCAGAGGCTGCGGGCCTCCTCCCGCTTGACGACGTCCGGCTCGACCAGGGTCTCCTGCTCGACCGCCATGCCCTGCTCGCCGGCGTAGTCCAGGTGGTTGACCGCCGGCTTGGGGTGCGGCTCGTACGATTCCTCGTCGTGCAGGTCAGGCATAGCGGATCCTCGGGTCCAGGACCGCGTAGAGCAGGTCGACGATCAGGGAGGCGACCAGGTAGACGATCACCAGGACGGTCACGATGCCGACCACGGTGGGGCCGTCCTTCTGGTTGATGGCCCGGTACAGGACGTTGCCGATGCCCTGCACGTTGAAGATCCCCTCGGTCACGATCGCGCCGCCCATCAGCGCGCCCAGGTCCGTCCCCAGGAAGGTGACCACCGGGATCAGCGAGTTGCGCAGCAGGTGGCGGGAGACGATGCTCCGCCGCGGCAGGCCCTTGGCGACCGCCGTGCGCATGTAGTCCGCGCGCAGGTTCTCGCCGATCGAGGTGCGGGTCAGCCGGGCCACGTACGCGAGGGAGAGCGAGCCCAGCACGATCGCGGGCAGGATCAGCTGGGAGAGGTCGGTGGAGTCCTGGACGGTCGGGGTGACCCAGCCGAGTTCCGTGGCGAAGATCGTCTGCGCGACGTACGCGAGCACGAAGACCGGGACGGAGATCACCAGCAGGGTCAGCAGCAGCACCAGGGTGTCCTGGAAGCTGCCCCGCTTCAGGCCCGAGACGAGGCCGAAGGCCAGACCGAAGATCAGCTCGAAGGCGAAGGCCAGCAGCGCCAGCCGGATGGTCACCGGGAAGGCGTCCGCCATGATGTCGGAGACCGAGCGGCCGGTGAAGGTGGTGCCGAAGTCGCCCTGGAAGAGGTTCCCCATGTAGTGCAGGTACTGCTTCCAGAGCGGCTGGTCGAGGTAGTACTTCTGCTTCAGGCTGGCCACCACCGCCGGGTCGGCGGCCTTGTCCCCGAACAGGGCCGCGACCGGATCGCCCGGCAGCGAGTAGACCATCAGAAAGATCAGCAGGGTGGTGCCGAAGAACACCGGGATCATCTGCAGCACCCGCCGCAGCACGTAACTGCCCATCCGCGCCTCCTTCCTAGGGGACCGATTGGCTGAGTGCCCGGGCCCCGCCCCCCGTGCGGGGAGGGCGGGGCCGGATCACCGGGACGATCAGCCCTTGACCTCGACCTGGGTCCAGGCCGGGTTGCCGAAGGAGTCGAACGTGACGTTCTGGACCCTGGTGGAGTAGCCCGAGTTGGTCCGGTAGTACCAGAGCGGGATGGCCGGCATGTCCTGCGCCAGCACCGCCTCGGCCTGCTGGTAGCCGGTGATGGTGTCGTTGAGGCTGGGCGCCTGGTCCGCCTGGGTGGCCAGCTGGTCGAACTGCGGGCTGCTGTAGCCGGTGTCGTTGGAGGCCGCGCCGGTGCGGTAGACGTCGGCGAGGAAGTTGGCGTTCAGCGGGTAGTCCTGCACCCAGCCGGTGCGGAAGGCGCCGTTGAGCTGGCGCTTGGTGATCGCCTCGCGGGCGCCGCGGAAGTCCGGCTTGGGGTCGCCCACGCACTCCACGCCGGTGTTCTGGCGGATGCTGTTGCAGACCGCGTCGACCCACTCCTTGTGGCCGCCGTCCGCGTTGTAGGTGATCGACACCCGGTTGCCCGGCACCCCGCCGCCCTCGGTGATCAGCTGCTTCGCCTGGTCCGGGTTGAAGGTGCAGTTGTTGCCGCAGGTGCCCTGCTTGTAGCCCTCGACGCCCTCGGCGACCCAGGCGCTGGCCGGCTTGCGGGAGTTCTGCAGCACCGTCTTGGTGATGGTGTCCCGGTCGATCGCCATCGACAGGCCCTGCCGGACCTTCGCCTTGTCGGCCCCCTGCCAGTCCGGCTGGTAGAGCGTGAAGCCGATGTTCTGGATGGCGCCCTGCGGGGCGTCGATCGCCCGGTCACCCAGGTCGCTCTTGTACGTCGCGAGCGCGGACGGCGGGACCTGGTCGATCACGTCCAGGTTGTTGGACTGCAGGTCGGCGTAGGCGGCCTCGGCGGTGGTGTAGATCTTGAAGACGATGCCGCCGTTCTTCGGCTTGTCCACGCCCTGGTAGTTCGGGTAGCTCTTGGTCACCACCTCCTTGTTGTGGTCCCAGCTGACGAACTGGTAGGGGCCGTTGCCCACCGGCTTCTGGCCGTAGCCCGTCGGGTCGGAGAAGAAGGCGTCCGGCAGCGGGGAGAAGGCGATGTAGCCGAGCTTGTACTCGAAGTACGAGACCTTGGTCCGCAGCTTGACGGTGAAGTGCGTGTCGTCGACCACCACGAGGCCGGACATCGTGGTGGCCGTCGGCTGGCCGCTCGCCGGGTGGACGTCCTGGTAGCCCTCGATGTCGGCGAACCAGCTGCTGTTCAGCTGGTTGTTGGTGCTGGTCGCGCCCCAGTTCCAGGCGTCGACGAAGTTCTTCGCCTTCACCGGGGTGCCGTCGTGGAAGGTCCAGCCGCCCTTGAGGGTGATGGTGAAGTTCTGCGCGTCGCTGGTCTCGATGGTGTCCGCGACCTGCATCCGCAGCGTGGCGTCGCTCGGGTTGTAGTCGACCAGCCCCTTGAACAGGTTCTGCAGAATGCGACCGCCGCCCGTCTCGTTGGCGTTGGCGGGCTGGAGGGGGTTCTGCGGTTCGCTGCTCTGGTAGCTGAACGTCGCGGCGGTGTCCGACGAACCGCTGCTTCCTCCGCCGTCGTCGCCGCACCCGCTGGCCACCAGGACCACGGATGTCGCAGCGGCGAGGAGCCAGCGGGCGCGGGGGGCTGCGGGCATGGAAGTCCCTCCTCAAGGTGTGTGTCGCATCACACCCCATGAGAAGCGCGGCCCGGTGGCGGCGCGAGCCGGATACCCCCGGACGGGTGCCGTCCCGTACGGTCCGGGTTGACGGGCCGTCGGGCTCCGCGCGGGCGTTCGGGGACGCGGAAGGGCCCGTAGCGCCAAGGCTGCGGGCCCTTCCGGGGACTGCTGCGGGATCAGACCGCCGCGGCGGCCGTCTCGCGGACGCTCGGGAAGTGGCAGGCGGACTCGTGCGCCGCCGCGCCCTTCAGCGTCGTCGGAACCGCCAGCAGCGGCTGCTCGGTGGAGCAGCGCTCCTCCGCCTTCCAGCAGCGGGTGCGGAAGCGGCAGCCGGACGGCGGGTTGGCCGGCGAGGGGATGTCGCCGGTCAGGATGATGCGGTCGCGGGACTCGCGCGCCGTCGGGTCCGGCACCGGCACCGCGGAGAGCAGCGCCTGGGTGTACGGGTGCGTCGCGTTGTCGTAGATCGCCTCGTCGGTGCCGATCTCGACCATCTTGCCCAGGTACATCACGCCGACGCGGTCGGAGATGTGCCGGACGATCGAGAGGTCGTGCGCGATGAACATGTACGACAGCTCGAACTCGCTCTGCAGCTGCTCCAGCAGGTTGATGACCTGCGCCTGGACGGAGACGTCCAGGGCGGAGACCGGCTCGTCGCAGATGATGATCTCGGGCTTGAGCGCGAGACCGCGGGCGATGCCGATGCGCTGGCGCTGGCCGCCGGAGAACTGGTGCGGGTACCGGTTGATGTACTCCGGGTTCAGGCCGACGACGTCCAGGAGGTCCTGGACGGCCTTGCGCCGGTCGCCCTTCGGGGCCACCTCGGGGTGGATCTCGAACGGCTCGCCGATGATGTCACCGACGGTCATGCGCGGGTTGAGCGAGGTGTACGGGTCCTGGAACACCATCTGGATGTTCCGGCGGACGGCCTTGAGGGCCGCGCCGGACAGCTTCGAGATGTCCTCGCCCTTGAACAGCACCTGGCCGGAGGTGGCCCGCTCCAGGTTCATCAGCACCTTGGCCAGCGTGGACTTGCCACAGCCGGACTCGCCGACGATGCCGAGCGTCTCGCCCTTCATCAGGTCGAACGAGATGCCGTCGACCGCCTTGACCGCGCCGACCTGCTTCTTGAAGAGGATGCCCTGGGTCAGCGGGTAGTGCTTGACCAGGTCCTTGACCTCCAGGATGGGCTCAGCCATGGAGGGTCTCCTTCCAGAGGTGGCACGCGCTGCGGCGGCCGGTGAGCTCCTTGCCGTCCTTGTCGGTCACCTGGTGCAGCGTCGGGATCTCCGTGCGGCACAGGTCGGTGGCGACGTCACAGCGGGGGTTGAACGCGCAGCCGGCCGGGACCTTGAGCAGGTTCGGGGGCAGGCCCTTGATCGCGTACAGCTCCTGGCCCTTCTGGTCCAGGCGCGGGATGGAGCGGAGCAGGCCCTTGGTGTACGGGTGCGCCGGGTTGGCGTACAGCTCGCGCACCGGCGCGGTCTCGACGATCCGGCCGGCGTACATCACGGCGATCTTGTCCGCGACGTCGGCGACCACGCCGAGGTCGTGGGTGATCAGGATCAGGCCCATGTTGTACTCGGCCTGCAGCTCCGCGAGCAGGTCCATCACCTGGGCCTGGACGGTGACGTCCAGGGCGGTGGTGGGCTCGTCGGCGATGATGAGGTCCGGCTCCATCGAGATCGCCATGGCGATCATGATGCGCTGGCGCATACCGCCGGAGAACTGGTGCGGGTAGTCGTTCACCCGCTGCCGGGCGGCGGGGATGCGCACCCGCTCCATCAGCTCGATGGACTTCTCGCGGGCTTCCTTCTTGGACAGGCCGCGGTGCACCCGGAACATCTCGCCGAGCTGGGCGCCGACGGTCATCACGGGGTTCAGCGAGGAGAGCGCGTCCTGGAAGATCATGGCGATCTTCTGGCCGCGGATCTGCCGGCGCTGCTCCTCCTTCATGGCGAGCATGTCCTCGCCGCGGAAGAGGATCTGGCCCTGGGAGATCTTGCCGGGCGGCATGTCGAGGATGCCCATGATGGTCTGGGCGGTCACCGACTTGCCGGAGCCGGACTCACCCAGCACGGCCAGGGTCTCACCGGCGGCAACGGAGTAGTTGACGCCGTTGACGGCCTTGGCCACGCCGTCCCGGGTGTGGAACTCCACGTGGAGGTCACGGACCTCCAGCAGCGGGGTGCCCACTTCGAGGCGTCCGCTCTTGCTGTTCTTCTCGATCACGGTGGTCATCGGGTCGTCACCTCTTCTCTCAGCGGAGCTTCGGGTCGAGGGCGTCGCGCACCGCGTCGCCGAGCATGATGAAGGCCAGCACGGTGACGCTCAGAACCGCGGCGGGGAAGAGCAGGACGTGCGGGGCGGTCAGGAAGCGGGGCTGGGCGTCCGAGATCATCAGACCCCAGGAGATCTCCGGCGACTGGACGCCGATGCCCAGGTAGGACAGCGCGGCCTCGGCACCGATGTAGACACCCAGGCTGATCGCCGCGACGACGATGACCGGCGCGACGGCGTTCGGCAGGATGTGCCGGAAGGTGATCCGGCCGGAGCCGGCGCCGAGGGCGCGGGCGGCCATCACGTAGTCGTTGTTCTTGTTCGCCAGCACCGAGGCGCGCATGATGCGGAAGATCTGCGGCCAGCCGAGGACGGCCATCACGAGCGAGACGCTGTAGGCGTTGCCCGCCCACGGCAGCATCGACATGATCAGCATGCCGCCGAGCAGCAGCGGGATGGCGAAGAAGATCTCGGTGAAGCGCGACAGGACGCTGTCCAGGAGGCCGCCCTTCCAGCCGGCCAGCAGGCCGAGGAGGGAGCCCGTCACGGTGACCACCAGGGTGGTCAGCACACCGACGATGATCGAGTTGCGCGCACCCCAGACGGCCCGGGTGTAGATGTCGCAGCCCTGGACGTCGTAGCCGAACCAGTGCTCGGCGCTCGGCCGCTGCAGCGAGTTGGCCAGGTCGCAGGCACCGCCCGCGAACGGGCTGCCGTCGGTGAACCACTGCGGGACCGCGGAGATCACCAGCAGGCAGGACACCAGGACCGCGCCGATGATGAAGACCGGGTTGCGGCGCAGGTCGCGCACCGCGTCCGACCAGAGGCTGGCGACGCGCTCCTGCTTCTTGGCAGGCTCCGCCTTCGGCTTGTTGTCCTCGGAGGGGGCCGGGGCGTCCTTGGTGATGGTGTCACTCATAGCGAATCCTCGGGTCGAGCACGGCGTACAGCAGGTCCACGAGCAGGGTGGTGACCAGGTAGATCAACACCAGCAGCGTGACGACGCCGACGATGATCGTGCCCTGCTTCTGGTACACGGACTGGGCGAGCAGACCGCCGATTCCGTGGATGTTGAAGATCCTCTCGGTGATGACCGCGCCGCCCATCAGGCCGCCGAGGTCGGCGCCGAGGAAGGTGACGATCGGGATCAGCGCGTTGCGCAGCGCGTGGCGGCCGATCACCCGACGGCGCTTCAGGCCCTTGGCGACCGCGGTGCGGACGTAGTCCGCGCGCATGGTCTCCATCAGGCTGGTGCGGGTCAGGCGGGCGACGTACGCGAGCGACATCGAGGCCAGCACGAAGGCCGGCAGCAGGTACGCCCGGATCCCGTCCTCCTCGTTGAAGGAGACCGTGAAGATTTCGATGCCGTAGTCGTTCTTCAGCTTGACGCCCAGCACGAGCTGGAGCACGAAACCGGTGACGAAGACCGGGATCGAGATGACCAGCAGGGTGCTGATGAGGACCAGCTGGTCCAGGAACTTGCCCTTGCGCAGGGCCGCCATGACGCCCGCCAGGACACCGATGACCGCCTCGAAGACGAAGGCCACCAGGGCGAGGTTCACGGTGTAGGGGAAGGCTTCCCCGATCATGTCGCTGACGGCGCGACCGGTCAGGCTCTCGCCCAGGTCGCCCTGGAAGACCCCGGTGATGTAGTTCCAGTACTGGACGAGGAACGGGTCGTCCAGGTGGTACTTCTCGCGGAGCATCGCCGCGACGACGGGATCGGCGCGCTTCTCGCCGGCGAGCGCCTGCACCGGGTCACCGGGCAGCGCGAAGACCACGGCGTAGATCAGGAACGTCGCACCGATCAGCACAGGGATCGCCTGTATCAGTCGGCGGATGACATAGCGGCCCATCAGACCTCCATACTTTCGGACAAGGAAGGGAGGCGGGAGGACTCGGACTGTGGTCCGGTCCGCCCGCCCCCGATCGTCTGATTACCAGATCAGGCCAGCTCGACCTCGGCCAGGTTCATGCGGCCCTGGGCGTCGGTGTCGAAGTTCTTGATCTTCTTGCTGTACGCCGCGGACGACATGTAGGTGTAGACCGGGATGTACGGCAGTTCCTTGATCAGGATGTCGTCGGCCTGCTGGTAGAGCTTGGTGCCCTCCTCGACCGTCTTCGCCTGGTCGGCCTGGTTCAGCAGGGACTCGAACTCCTCGTTGACGTAGCCGCCGTAGTTCGAGCCGTTCTCGATGGCGACCTTGGAGAAGATCGGGCGCAGGTAGTTCTCGGCGGACGGGTAGTCCATCGACCACGCCATGCGGAAGGCGCCGGAGTACTGCTTGTCGCCCAGCGCGTCCAGGATCTTGCCGAACTTCTCGAACGGCTTGAAGGTGACCTCGACGCCGAGGTTCTTCTTCAGCTGGTTGCCGACCGCCTCGATCCAGTCCTTGTGGCCACCGTCGGCGTTGTAGCCGAGCTCGATGGTGTTGTTCGGGACACCGCCGGCGGTGGTGAAGAGCTCCTTGGCCTTCGCCGGGTCGTACTTCGCCGCGTCGCCCATGGCGCCCTTGCGGTAACCCGGGATGAGCGGGTTGATGAAGTCGTCGGCCGGGACGCGGGTGCCCGAGAAGATGGTCTTGGTGATCGCCTCGCGGTCGATCGCCATCGAGATGGCCTTGCGGATCTCGGCCTTGCCGTAGGCGGCCGGGTTGGTCGAGATCGGGAAGCCGATGTAGCCGACGCCCGACTCCGCCTTGTAGATGTAGCGGTCGCCGAACTCGCCCTTGACGGTGCCCATGGCCGAGATCGGGAGCTTGTCGGTGGCCTGGATGTTGTCGGCGCGCAGGTCGTTGTACGCGGTGTCCAGGTTGTCGTAGACCTTGAAGGTCACGCCCTGGAGCTTCGCCTTGCCGTCCGAGGCCGGGAAGTTCTCGTAGCGCTTGACCTTGATCTGCTTGTTGTGCTCCCAGGCGCCGTCCATCTCGAACGGGCCGTTGCCGATCGGCTTCTCGCCGAACGCCTTCGGGTCGGTGAAGAACGCCTTCGGCAGCGGGTAGAACGGGTTGTACCCGAGCATGGTCTTGAACTGCGAGAACGGCGCCTTGAGGCTGACGGTGAAGGTCTTCTCGTCGACGACCTTCAGGCCCTTGAGCTCCTTGACGGTGGGCTTCTTGTCCTTGCCCGGAGCCAGCTCCTCGGAGCCCTCGATCTTGTCGAAGAAGGGCAGGCCCTCGGCGGCGTTGTCCTGGTTGGCGCCCCAGTTCCAGGCGTCCACGAAGGACTGGGCGGTGACCTTCTCACCGTTGTGGAAGGTGTAGCCGTCCTTCAGCTTGATCGTCCAGAGCTTGCTGTCGGCAGACTCGATGGACTCGGCCACGCGCAGGACCGGAGCGTTGGTCTTGCGGTCGTAGTCGACCAGGCCGGCGAAGACGGCGTTGAGGACCTCGGTGCCCTCCGACTCCGCCGTGTTCTGCGGGACCAGACCGTGCTGCGGCTCACCGAGCTGAACGGCGATCGTGCCACCACCCGAAGCGGCCTTGTTGTCGCTGCTCTTGGAGCTGGTGCTGCAGGCGGTCGCCGCAAGGGCGATCGCGGTCGCCGCGACGATCCACTTGGTCTGGGTTGCACCACGCATGGGGGATGCCTCCTGAATTCGACTTTTCGACGAGGAGAGCACACCGGGCCGGCGGGGGGCCGCCGCGACCGTTGTGCCGTCCGCGCTCGTGGTTTCGGCGCGCACCCCTGCGCGTTCACCCTTGACCCGAGCCTGACTGGACCCACTATGTGTCACGCACGGACACGAAAGTGACCAATGCCGATCTCAATTAGGTCACATGAACGGTCGGTAAGTTTCGAAAATCGGACATATGAGACATACTCAGACAGGCATTAAACGGACAGTCGTCATGAATGACGGACTGTCACGTTCGCTCAGCGGACACCCGGGCGTGGTAAGCGCTATTCCGTTTATACCCGCGCCAAACGCGTTGAGTAGTTGAAAAAGTTCGCCCCCCTCTCCATCGGAAAGGGGGGCGAACGTTTTCGGCCAGTGGGCCTCAAGCCTTGTGTCAGGCCTTCTTCGCGCGCGAGGCCGTACGACCACGGTCCTTCTGGTCCAGGACGACCTTACGGATGCGAACAGTCTCCGGGGTCACCTCGATGCACTCGTCCTCGCGGCAGAACTCCAGCGACTGCTCCAGCGAGAGCTTGCGCGGCGGGACGATCGACTCGGCCACGTCGGCGGTCGAGGACCGCATGTTGGTGAGCTTCTTCTCCTTGGTGATGTTCACGTCCATGTCGTCGGAGCGCGAGTTCTCGCCGACGATCATGCCCTCGTACACCTCGGTGCCCGGCTCGCAGAAGAGCACGCCGCGCTCCTGCAGGTTGGTCATCGCGAAGGCGGTGACCACGCCGGCCCGGTCGGCCACCAGCGAGCCGTTGTTGCGGGTGGTCAGGGCGCCGAACCACGGCTCGTGGCCCTCGTGGATCGAGTGCGCGATACCGGTGCCGCGGGTGTTGGTGAGGAACTCGGTACGGAAGCCGATCAGGCCGCGGGACGGCACCACGAACTCCATCCGGACCCAGCCCGAGCCGTGGTTGGACATGTTGTCCATCCGGCCCTTGCGGATGCCCATGAGCTGGGTGACGGCACCCATGTGCTCCTCGGGCACGTCCACCGTGAGGCGCTCGACCGGCTCGTGGGTCTTGCCGTTGACCTCCTTGGTGACCACCTGCGGCTTGCCGACGGTCAGCTCGAAGCCCTCGCGGCGCATGGTCTCGATCAGGATGGCCAGCGCCAGCTCACCGCGGCCCTGCACCTCCCAGGCGTCCGGGCGCTCGGTGTCCAGGACGCGCAGCGAGACGTTACCGATCAGCTCGCGGTCCAGGCGGTCCTTCACCTGGCGGGCGGTGACCTTGCGGTCGACCTTGCCGCTGGACTTGGCGTCCGCGCCCTTGCCGCTGCCGCCCCGGCCGACCAGCGGCGAGGTGTTGGTGCCGATGGTCATCGAGATGGCCGGCTCGTCCACCGTGATGAGCGGCAGCGCGATCGGGTTCTCGGTGTCGGCCAGGGTCTCGCCGATCATGATGTCGGAGATTCCGGCGACGGCGCAGATGTCACCCGGGCCCGCCACCTCGGCCGGCTTGCGGGTCAGCGCCTCGGTCATCAGCAGCTCGCTGATGCGGACGTTGGAGATGGTGCCGTCGCGCTTGATCCAGGCCACCGTCTGGCCCTTGCGCAGCTCACCCTGCTCGACGCGGAGCAGCGCGATGCGGCCGAGGAAGTTGTCGGCGTCCAGGTTGGTGACGTGGGCCTGGAGCGGCGCGTCCTCGTCGAAGGTCGGGGCCGGGACGTGCTCCAGGATGGTGGAGAAGAACGGCTCCAGGCTGGTGCTGTCGGCCGGGACGGTGCCGTTCTCCGGCTTGGTCAGCGAGGCGACGCCGTCGCGGGCACAGGCGTAGACGATCGGGAACTCGATCTGGTCCTCGTCCGCGTCCAGGTCCAGGAACAGGTCGTAGGTCTCGTTGATGACCTCGTCGATCCGGGCGTCCGGGCGGTCCGTCTTGTTGATGCAGAGGATGACGGGGAGGCGGGCGGTCAGCGCCTTGCGCAGCACGAAGCGGGTCTGCGGCAGCGGACCCTCGGAGGCGTCGACGAGCAGCACGACCGCGTCCACCATCGACAGACCGCGCTCGACCTCGCCACCGAAGTCGGCGTGGCCCGGGGTGTCGATGATGTTGATGGTGATCGGTGCGCCACCGTCCTTGGGGTGGTACTTGACCGCGGTGTTCTTCGCGAGAATGGTGATGCCCTTCTCGCGCTCCAGGTCGTTCGAGTCCATCATGCGGTCGTCGAGCTGCTGGTGGGCGGCGAAGGCGCCGGCCTGCTTCAGCATGGCGTCGACCAGGGTGGTCTTGCCGTGGTCGACGTGGGCGACGATGGCGACGTTACGGATGTCGTTGCGCGTGGGCATGCCTAGCAGATTCTCCCGGAATCGTGGGTTTCGGCGCCCGGCTTGCGTGACGCCGACCGGCGATCCCTGTCGATCGCCGCCGCCCGTTCCGCCTGCTACTACCGGTCCACCCGCCGGGGCAGGACATGCCGCGGCTTCCTCCTATCGTACGGGGAAGCGCCCAGGTGGGCCGAAACGCCCAGGTCGAGCGGGACCAAGATCACAGCTGGGTCACGCCGCGGGCCCCGTCGGCGCGGCCCCCGGCGGGGCGCCCGGCGGGGCGCCGAGGAAGCCGAGGTCCTGGTAGCGGGGGTGGGCGAGGCCCCAGAGGCCGTCGGCCGCGACGCCGTCGCGCACGGCGACCAGTTCGGGGTGCTGGTGCAGCGGGACGGAGTGGGCGAGCTGCCAGAGCCGGGCGTCGGCCAGGTCGAGGAGGCGGCCGCGGGCGGCCGGGTCGAGCTCGGCGGCGGCCCGGTCGAAGAGGCGGTCGATCTCGTCGGTGCCGCTGCGGCCGAAGTTGGAGCCGGTCTGCGGGGTGCCGTCGGGCCCGGGGACGGGCTTGGCGTAGACGGCGCGCAACGCCGCGACGGGATCGGGGCCGGTCGGCCAGGAGAACAGCGCGAGGTCCCAGTCGCCGCGGGGGGGGTGGGCGCCGCCCGAAACCGCGGCGGGGCCCACCCCCGGCCCGCCCGGGGTTGCCCCCCCCGCCCCCCCGGCGGCGGGGGCCGCCGCGCCCCCGCGGCCCCCCCCCGGCGGGGCGGCGCGGCCCCGGACAGCAGGTGC
>NZ_JBSGXP010000059.1:0-46061 GCF_053610105.1 Kitasatospora sp. NPDC054939
GTCCCGATGCGCGACCACCGACACGTTCCGGTGCTCACGCGTCGTCAGGTCGTACCGGACACCGATCCCGGGCAACGGAGTCGATTTCAGCCGGGGCACAGGCACGGGAGCTTCCCTTCGTCGAGGTCTCCGCACCGGGCGCCCGGGGCCGGGAGCGCGGCGCGCGCGGGCACGTCCGGCGCCCGCCTGCCGGGGCCGGCGGGGCCCGGGGCAGGGCCCTCATGATCTCAAGCAGCCACCCGCACCGGAACCCCGGGCTCCGGAACCGGAGTGCAGGAGTCCGGTCGGCTCCAGGGCGCCGACCGGACATCGGCCCGCCGCGCTGGCCGAGGGGGGTTGCGGCGATCTGCGCGCCGGCCCACCGCGCCGCCGTCCCCCCGGCGGCGCGGCGCGGTTCACCGGCCGAGGCCCAGCGACCTCAGCAGCGCGTCGAGTTCCTCGTGGAAGAGCAGGTCCGCGTTGAGGGTCTGGTTGCGCAGGTGGCCGTAGACCTCCAGGGCGGCCAGGCCGTGGAGGCGGGCCCACAGGCGCAGCGCGAGCGCGACCCCGGCGGGCGGGAGGTCGGGGTGGGCGGGGCGGACCTTGGCGAGCAGGCCGGGGTCGAAGTCGGACCAGGTGAACCCACTGTCGGCGCAGAGCGGTGCGGCGGACGGCCAGGCGGCGTCGGCGAGACCGGCGAGGCCGGTGCAGACCCGGCGGGCCGCATCGGGGGCGGCGCCGCCCTCGGGGGCGCGGTAGCCGGGCACCGGGTCGCCGTAGACGAGGCGGAAGCCCTCGGGGTTGGTGAGGGCCCAGGCGCGGAAGGCGACCGCCCAGGCCCGGATCCTGGCGGCCGGATCGTCGGCCGGGGCTGCGCGCCAGGCGGCTTCGACGGCGTCGGCGAGGGCGGTGTAGACGTCGTCGACGAGGGTGGTGACGAGGTCGTCGCGGGTCGGGAAGTAGCCGTAGATGGCGTTGGCGGTCATGCCCATCTCGCGGGCGATGGCGCGCAGCGTGATGGCGTCGGGTCCGTCGGCGGCCATGAGCTGCAGCGCGATCCGCTTGATCTCGGCGGTCGTCTCGGCCCTGAGCCGTTCGCGGCGCCCGCCGCCCGGCCGCTCCCTGGTCACCATGACGGGAACTCTACAGCGTCACGCCCCTGTACGGCGTGCTATAACTTCACACCGTATAGTTCACGCCGTGCAGTTTTCGAACGCCATACAGGGGAGTGCCGTGCAGATCGGAATCATCGGAGCCACCGGAACCATCGGCAGCCGGGTCGTCACGGAGGCCCTCGACCGCGGACACCGGATCACCGCGCTCAGCCGGAGCGCCGACCCGCACGCCGCCACCGAGCAGCGGCCGGGCGTCGTCTGGCGCAGCGCCGACGTGCTGGACCCCGCGAGCGTGGCGGCCGTGCTGCCCGGGCTCGACGTCCTGATCAGCGCCTTCCAGCCGGGCAACGCGGCCGCCGACCTCGCGGACACCCTGCAGCGCTCGATCGCCGACCCGACCCTCTACGCGACCGCCGCGCGCTCCCTGCTCACGGCGCTGGACTCGCACCCGCGCACCCGGCTGATCGTCATCGGCGGCGCCGGCAGCCTGGAGGTCGCGCCCGGGCGGGTGCTGGCCGACGACGAGGAGCTCCTGCTCGCGACCCTCGCCCGGGTCGGGCTGCCCGCCGAGTACGCCGCCGCCGTCCGCGGGCACCGGGACGCCCTGAACGTGCTGCGGACCTCCAACCGGCTGTGGACGTACTTCAGCCCTGCGGCGGACATCGCACCCGGCGAGCGCACCGGGCGCTTCCGGATCGGCGGCGACCAGCCGGTGGTCGACGCCGACGGCCTGAGCCGGATCTCCGCGGAGGACGCGGCCGTCGCCCTGGTCGACGAGGCGGAACTCCCGCGCTTCGTCCAGCGCCGCTTCACCGCCGGCTACTGACGGCGCGGCGCCTCGGACGGCCGCGGCCGTCCGGGGCTCCGGCGCCAGGGGCGGGCCGCTGCGGTCAGGGGCGGGCCGGCAGTGGGAGGGGCAGGGCGGGGAGGCCGTCGATGCTGGTGCCGACGAACTCCTTGCCCTCGCAGTAGGTGCCGAACTCCTCGTCGGTCTTGCGGTCGAAGTACTGGGCGTGCAGGTCGCGGTCGGCGCGGTAGTCCATGAACGGGACGGCGAAACCGCAGGAGTCGCTCACCCGCTCGGCGTTGACCAGGACGATCGCGCGCAGGCCGGAGCCGTCCGCCGCCGGGTCGAAGTGCTGCAGCAGTCCGGCGAAGCGAGGGTCGTCGCGGAACACCGCCTCACCCCTGCCGTGCACCCGCACCACGGTCGGCGGGCCGTCGAAGGCGCACCACATCAGGGTGATCCGCCCGTTCTCCCGCAGGTGCGCGAGGGTCTCGGCGGTGCTGCCGCCGAAGTCGAGGTAGGCCAGGGTCAGTTCGTCCAGCACGACGAGGGTGCCGGCCCGGCCCTTCGGGGAGACGTTGACGTGCCCGTCGCCGGAGAGCGGGGCGCTGGCGGTGAAGAAGACGGGCTGACGCTCGATGAACTCCCGCAGCCTGCCGTCGATCCGTTCATAGGTCTTTCCCATACGTGCGATTCTCGCCGAACCCCCGGCGGGAAGCCAGGTCGACGGCCGGTCGTCCCACAGGGCGGGACGGATGATCCTGCCCTACGAGACGCCGCCCCTCGGCCCACCCCGGCCGACTCAAGCGGCCAGTGCGGCCTGCACCCGGGCCCGGACGCCGGGGTCGCTCAGCAGGTCGTTGTGCTTGAGGCAGGCCGCCCGGACGTTGGTCGCACCGGCCAGCTGCGTACTGGTGGCGGGCGTGATCTGCTCGTCACAGGAGGACCGGATCGTCGTGTACCGCACCGGCCCCCACGCCTCGGGGGCCGCGTTGAGCCGCGTCAGCACGTACGAGTCGGGCGTCATGTCCCGGCAGCCCTGGTCCCAGACCGCGCAGAACCAGGCGAGCCCGGTGCCGTGGTTGGGCCCGCCGAGGGAGACCCAGTGGCCGACCTTCCGCTCGCCCCCGCCGTACCGGATGTACCAGCGGGTCGGCAGGCTGCCGAGCGAGTGGGCGACCAGGTCGACCTGCGCGGCGCCGGTGCGGCGCAGCACCTCGTCCACGTACCCGGCGAGGCGGGCGGAGAGGACCTCGTTGGTGGACTGCGCGGTGTCGTACTCCCAGGCGAAGAGGCGGTCGGCCGGGTGGCCGGCAGCCTCGAAGGCGCTGATCATTCCGCCCCAGACGCCAGGGCCGGCGTTGCGGCCGTGGACGAACACCACCGGGTTCGGCAACGGCCGCGCGGCGGGCGGGGCCGGCTCCGCCCGGGACTGCGGCGGCGGGGCGGCGACGGCCACCGGCCCCGCCGCGGAGGGGGCCGCGAGGAGCGCGGCCGTCGCGGCGGCGGCGAGGACGAGTCTGACGATGCGGTGCACGGCGACCTCCCGGTGCCCGTCCAACGGGCCTGGCTTTCACCGGACATGACAGAGACTTCCTCGGCCGACGCCGCCCGCTTCAAACCTCCGACGGCCCGACGCAGTGGCCCCGGGGACCCCGGCCGGATCCGCCGCTACACCCCCGTCGCGGCCCTGAGCTGCGGGACGATCTGCGCCAGGTCGAGGTCGGCCGCCCGCGGAAACGCCGTCAGCGTCCGGTGCACGGCGTCGGCGACCCGGAGCTCCGGGCCCGCGGAATCACCGCCCGCCGCCCCCAGGGCGAGGGCGACGTCCTTGGCCGCCAGCCGGATCGGGAAGTGCACGCCCTCCGCGAAGGCCCGCCCGGCCGCGCCGCCCAGCGGCCCCGCCGCCAGCGCCGTACGCGCCGACTCCTCCGGCACCCCGAGGGCGTCGGCCAGCGCCATCGCCTCCGCCACCAGGGCGACCCCGCCGATCACCGCATTGATCATCACCAGCTTGAGCGCCGCCCCGCTGCCGCTCGGCCCGCACGGGGTGACGCTGCCGAGCAGGTCCAGCACCGGCCGCACCCGCTCGACCTCCCCGCCCGCGAACAGCAGCAGCGTGCCCTCGGCGGCCCGGTCGACGCTGCCCATCGCCGGGGCGTCCACCAGGGCCACGCCCTCGGGCAGCAGCCCGGCGACCGTCCGCACGGTGTCGGGGCCGACCGTCGACGCGTCCACCAGGGTCGCGCCCGGCTTCAGTGCCGGGGCGATCTCCGCGACGACGGCCAGCACCGCCGCCGGGTCGGCCAGCATCGTGATCACCACGTCGGCGTCCCGGACGGCCCCGGCCGCCGAGTCCGCCACCTGCGCGCCGGCGGCGGCCAGCGCTTCGGCCCGGGCGGGGGTGCGGTTCCACACGGTCAGCCGGTGACCCGCCGTCAGCAGCCGGGCCGCCATGGGTGCACCCATCCCGCCGAGTCCGATGAATGCGATCTTCGTCTCCATGCGCTCCACCGTACGGACCCGGCAGGGATGCCACCAGCGAATGTCTAGCATGGCAGCCATGCCCACGACGCATGAGTTCTCCACGCCCCTGTTGCGGGTCTTCGCCGAGGTGGCGCGGCTCGGCTCGTTCACCGCCGCGGCCGGCTCGCTCGGCTACACCCAGTCGGCCGTCTCCCGCCAGATCGGCGCGCTGGAGGAGGAGGCCGGCATGCCGCTCTTCGACCGACTCGCGCGCGGCGTCCGGCCCACCGAGGCCGGGCGCCGGCTGCTGGCCCACGCCGAGGCCGTCCTCGACCGGCTCGACACCGCCCGCCGCGACCTCGCCGACCTGCGCGGACTCACCGCCGGACGGCTCCGGATCGCCGCCTTCGCCACCGCCGACGCCGCCCTCGTCCCGCAGACCATCGCCGTCTTCCGCCGCCGCCACCCCGGCATCACGGTCAGCCTGCGGGAGGGCCTGACCCCCGACCTGGTCGCCATGCTCCTCGACGGCGAGGCCGACCTCGGCGTCCTCAGCACCGCCTTCGGCCAGGTGCCCGGCGGCCTCGAACTCCACAAGCTCTGCGACGACTTCCTGCTCGTCGCCCTCCCGCCCGGCCACCGCCTGGCCGGCCGCCGGACCGTCCGCCTCGCCGAACTCGCCGAGGAGCACTGGATCGCCGGCAGCACCCGGCCGGAGGAGACCCTCATCAGCGCCTGCCTGCGCACCGGCTTCCAGCCGCGGGTCGAGTACGTCGCCCGCGACTGGATGGCCAAACTCGGGTTCGTCGCCGCGGGCCTGGGCATCACCCTCGTCCCCGCGCTCGCCGCCCGCGCCGTCCGCCCCGACGTCACCGTCGTCCCCCTCGACCCCGGCGACCTCCCCCGCCGCGAGGTCCACGCCGCCACCGCCTCGGGCCTCACGCCGTCCCCGGCCGCCCTGGCCTACCTGCAACTCCTGAAGGAGCACGCCGCCGGGCCGTTCTGACGGACGCCGTCCGCGCTCAGGCGGGCCCGGTGCCGGCCTCCGCGGCGAGGCCCAGCAGCTCGACGGCGCGTTCCCGCATCTCCACCTTGCGGATCTTGCCGGTGACGGTCATCGGGAACTCGTCCACCAGGTGCACGTAGCGCGGGATCTTGTAGTGCGCGATGCGGCCGGTGCAGTACGCGCGCAGCGATGCGGCGGTCAGTTCGGGCGCGGCCGGGCGCAGCCGCACCCAGGCCATCAGCTCCTCGCCGTACGTGGCGTCGGGGACTCCGATCACCTGGGCGTCCAGGATGTCGGGGTGGGTGTAGAGGAACTCCTCGATCTCGCGCGGGTAGATGTTCTCGCCGCCGCGGATGACCATGTCCTTGATGCGCCCGGTGATGGTGAGGTAGCCGTCCTCGTCCATGACGGCGAGGTCGCCGGTGTGCATCCAGCCGTCGGTGTCGACGGCCTCGGCGGTGCCCTCGGGCCGGTCCCAGTAGCCGATCATCACCGAGTAGCCGCGGGTGCGGAGTTCGCCGGGGGTGCCGCGGGGGACGGTCCGCCCGGTCTGCGGGTCGGCGACCTTCACCTCCAGGTGCGGTCCGACCCGGCCAACGGTGGAGACGCGGCGCTCCAGCGGGTCGTCGGGGCGGGTCTGGGTGGAGACCGGGGAGGTCTCGGTCATGCCGTAGCAGATGGAGACGTCGCGCATGCCCATCCGTTCGACGACCTGCTTCATCACCTCGACCGGGCAGGGCGAGCCGGCCATGATGCCGGTGCGCAGGGTGGAGAGGTCGTGGTCGGCGAAAGCGGGGTCGTTGAGTTCGGCGATGAACATGGTCGGCACGCCGTAGAGGGAGGTGCAGCGTTCGGCGGCCGCGGCGCGCAGGGTGGCGGCGGGTTCGAAGGAGGGCGCGGGGATGACCACGCAGGCGCCGTGCGCGAGGGCGGCGAGGTTGCCCATCACCATGCCGAAGCAGTGGTAGAAGGGGACGGGCACGCAGATCCGGTCGTGTTCGGTGTAGCCGCAGAGCGCGCCGACGAAGTAGCCGTTGTTGAGGATGTTGCGGTGCGAGAGGGTCGCGCCCTTGGGGAAGCCGGTGGTGCCCGAGGTGTACTGGATGTTGATCGGGTCGTCGGCGTCCAGCTCGGCGGCGGCTGCGGCCAGTCGGGCGGGGTCGGCGGCCGCCCCGGCCGTGCGCAGGCCGTGCCAGGCCTCCGAGTCGAGCAGCACCGTGTCGCGGAGGTCCGGACAGCTCGGGGCCGCCTCCGCCAGCATCGCCGCGTAGTCGGAGGTCTTGAAGGACGGCGCGGCGACGACCGTCCGGGCGCCCGACTGCTGGAGCACGTAGGCGAGTTCGTGTGCGCGGTAGCCGGGGTTGACGGTCACCAGGATCGCGCCGATCCGGGCGGTGGCGTACTGCACGAGCACCCACTCGGGGCGGTTGGGGGCCCAGATGCCGACCCGGTCGCCGCGGCGCACGCCCAGCCCCAGCAGGCCGAGGGCCACCAGGTCGACCTCGGCGGCGAGTTGCCGGTAGGTCCAGCGGCGGCCGGACGGCACGTCCACCAGGGCTTCGCGGTCGGGGAAGTCGCGGACGGCCCGGTCGAGGGCGGCGCCGATGGTGTGGTCGAGGAGCGGGGTGTCGGTCGGTCCGGCGCTGATGCTGAGGGCTGGTGTGGGCATGCCGGGAGTCTAGAACCGGGGAGGGCACCGGTGGTGACGTTCCGTCAGGCCTCTCCGGCGCGCCGACGGCGGTGCCGCAGGTACCAGACGGTGCCGACCGCCGTGGACGAGGCGATCAGCAGGCCGCCCAGCACCAGCCAGTGCGAGCCGCCGCTGCCCGCCCCCTTCAGCCCGATCAGGAACACGATCACGGTGCCCGCCGCGAGCAGCAGGGACGTCACCGCGCGCAGCACCGCGGCCAGGACCCCCGGGTCGGCGTGCGCGGTCTGCGGGTCCGGCCCCGGCGGCGGGGTCGTCCCGGCCCCGGGCCAGTAGTAGTCGACGGCGCGGACGACGAGCTCGTCCGTCGAGCGGTGGTACGACAGCGCCAGGTACGGCAGCCACACCAGCGGTACGACGAAGCCGACCGCGATCGCGGCGAACAGCAGCGCCCAGCGGCCGGCGTGCACCAGCCACGACACCGGTCGCGCGGAGGTGGTGACCAGGCCGAGCAGGTACGCCATCCGCTTGATCACCGTCCAGAAGCCCTTGTGCGGCGTGCGCTTCCGCAGGACGGCGGGGGCCCGGTCCAGCCGCGCCAGGGCCGCCCGGGCGGTGGGCAGGTCGGGGTGCGCGCCCTGCAGGACCAGCAGTTCGGCGGCCCGCTCCGGCTCGGCGGCGTCCCGGCCCGCGACCACGGCCAGCTCCAGCAGCATCCGCAGCTGGGCGAGCAGTGCCGCGCAGAACGCCACCGGGATCATCGCCATGAACGGCCCGCCTACGAAGGCCCCCTCCGCCACGACGGTCCGGCGCCCCCGGGCCGCCACCAGGGCGCGCAGCTCCGCCGGCCCGGCCTCCGGGTGCTCCTCGCGCAGCCTGGCCACGGCCGCGTCGGCCCGCGGGCCCATCTCCCGGTACGCGAACGCCGCCAGGATCTCCGGCAGCCGCCCCGGATCCGCCGCCATCGTCCGGAACAGCCACCGCACCGGGCCCCGCCCGGCACTGCGCCACTCACTCGCCACACGTCCATGGTCGCCCCGGTGCCGCTCCCGCGCCGGGCCCGGGCGCGCGGGCGGGTGCGCCGCGCCCGTTCAGGCCTCCGGTCCGGCCGCCCGGCGTGCGCGCTCCCGCCTGCGCCGGCGGCGCTGGTACACGTACCAGGCGGCGCCCACGAAGGTGGAGGTGGCGATCAGCACCCCACCGAAGGTGAACCAGCCGGAGGCACCGTCCCAGGTGTTCCTCAGGCCGACCAGGAAGACGAAGATCGTCGCCAGGACCACCAGCAGCGACAGGATCGCCTTCAGGAACGCGGCCAGCATGCCCGGGTCGGCGCTCAGCCGGATCCTGCCGGGCGGAGGGGCGGTGCCGAGGCGGTAGTACGCGATGGTGTGGGCGGCGAGTTCGTTGGTCGAGCGGTGGTAGGACCAGCCCAGGTACGGCAGCCAGACCAGCGGGGCGAAGAAGCCGGCCACGAGCACCACGGCCACCAGGGCCCAGCGCCCGACGTGCACCAGCCGGGAGACCGGTCGCGCCGAGGTGGTGACCAGGCCGAGTAGGAACGCCATCCGCTTGATCACCGCCCAGAAGCCCTTCTTCGGCGTCCGCTTCCGGAGCACGGCGGGATTCTCGTCCAGGTGCGCGAGGGCGGCCCGCGCGGCGGGCAGGTCGGGGTGCGCACCCTGCACGACCAGGAGCTCGGCGGCCCGCTCCGGCTCGGCGGCGTCCCGGCCCGCGACCACGGCCAGCTCCAGCACCATCCGTAACTGGGCGAGCAGGGCCGCACAGAACGCCACCGGCATCAGCACCATCAGCGGACCGCCGACGAAGGCCCCCTCCAGTTCGACCCGGCGGCGGCCGTGCTCCACCACCAGGCCCCACAGCTCCTCGGGCCCGGCCTCCGGGTGCTCCTTCCGCAGCCTGGCCACCGCCGCGTCCGCCCGCGGCCCCATCTCCCGGTACGCGAACGCCGCCAGGATCTCCGGCAGCCGCCCCGGATCCGCCACCATCGTCCGGAACAGCCATCGCACCGGACCGCGGCCCGCGCTCTGCCACTCACTCGCCACACGTCCATCGTCACCCCTCCCCCCGTCCGGCGCCGCCTCCGCCCGCCCGGCCGGCCGCTCGGCTCCCCTCCCTCGGGGGCGGCTCCGCACAGCCGCCCGCCCCGCCCCGGCGGGCCCGGGCCGCGGGCGCCGGACAAGCGCGGGGAGCGCTCCCGGTCGGAGAATTCACCCGCGGCCCCGGAGCGTTCCCGGAATTACCTGCGCCATTGGCCGCGCCGACCGCCCGGAACCGAATTCCCGCGGATTGTTCGTGCATTTCCACCGGCCCGTACGGGGCGCGTACGGCGCTCGACCGGCACCGGCACCACTCCTCGCACGGCCCGCCACCCGTCGCGAAACCCTCCGCCCGGCCGCCGGACGTACACGAAGACCTGTCGTTCCGAGGGCCGTCGGCGGGCGGGTTGCCGGTGACCGTGCGTGGGCGGGCACCTACGCGGGTAGATCCGGCGAGAGGGTCCGGCGGGGGCAGCCGGGCGGTCGCAGCGGGTCACGACGGCGGCCCTTTCCACGGGGCGACCGGCCCAGCAGGCTTTCCATTGCCGACAGAAACCTCCGACAACCTGCGAAGACAAGATCACGCGACATGGCGTCAGGAATCCGCTCCACATACGCCGCCGATAAGTTCAAGGAGATTGCATAACTCATTGTCGAAATCGGCGCGGGCCAGGTATAGACATTCACCGGTCCCGCCGCAACCATGGGGGGATCCGGAAGGCCGCGCTCCGTCCGGCCCGCCCCGTCCCGGGCGGGCAGCGCGAGCAGGTCGCTCCGGAGCGGACGCTGTCGGTCGGAGTCGGTCGGTGGCGGCGCGCGGGCCACGACGGCCCGCCGAGCCGGCCCGCGAGGCCCGGCCCCACCACCCCCTCCGGAGGGACGACGATGACCTTCGCCCACAACCGTCGGCGCCGCGTGGCCGCATACCTGCGGTGCTACCCGTACGACCCGTGGGAGGCCCAGACCCACGTACGCGCGCTGGAGGACCACGCGGACGCGCTGGGCTTCACCCCGCCGCGGGTGCTGCTCGACACGGTGGGTTCCACCTGCCTCGTGCGGCCGCAGCTGCGGGGGCTGCTGGCGCTGGCGGCGGCCGGGGCGGTGGACACGGTGCTCGTGGTCGGGCCGTGGAGCTTCTCGATCGACGACCGGACGGCCCGCTCGGTGACCGACTTCCTGGCGAGCACCGGTACGGAGATCGTCGAGCTCCCCCCGCAGCGGCTGCTGCAGCCCCGGACCGCGGTGCCCGGTGTCCGGTCTACGGACAAGATCATTTACACTACTGATCGGTCATCAGTTCCACGGGTGACCGTCCTGTAAATGAACGATCCGCAACACCAGGGGGAACCATGCGTCGACGCATGTCCGCTGTCGCCGTCTCCGCCGTGCTCGCCGGGGGCCTGCTCCTCGCCGCCGCACCCGCCCAGGCCGCTCCGGTCGCCGCCGCCCGCGCCGGCTCCATCAACGTCAACATCGCCGAGCTGCAGAACCAGGCCGCGGAGCTCCGCGCCCAGGCCGCACGGCTCCGCCACGCCGGCCACTTCCGCGAGGCCAACGTCGTGGACGCCAAGGCCCGCGCGATCGAGGTCCGGATCAAGCAGCTGCTGGACTGCGAGCGCAGCGTCCGCTGCTGATCACGGAGAACCGCACACGGCGGTAGCAGCACGCGAAGGCCCCGACACCCGTCGGGGCCTTCGTCCTGTGCGCTCACGCGGTGCACCGCCGCCGGGCCGACCGCCCGGCCCCGGTCAGTGGGGCAGGCCGATGATGATGAGCGTCACCAGACCCGCCAGCGCCAGCAGCCAGGCCCACCACGTCGTCTTGAGGTCCACCATCCGAGCCTTCCTCCTTTGATGTGAGTGGGTCAATCAAAGCAGTCCGGGGCGGTCCCGTCATTACTGCACGCACCCGCGTTTTCACCGAGGGTTGACGATCGGGCGTTCGCGGCGGCCGGTGACCATGCATTCACGGCCGCCGGTGGTCAGGCGTTCGCGGAGGCGGCGGCGGTCTCCCAGGCCCGGGTGACGGCGCGGTGCGCGGCGGCGGTGGCAGCGGCGACGTCACCGTCCAGCCGGACCGGCGCGCCGACGTGGACGTGCAGGGCCGGACGGCGGACGGGAGCGGTGAGCACGCCGGCGAGCTGCTTGGCCGTACCGCCGGAGCTGAGCCGCCGGGTGCCGTACTGGCCCAGCGGGACGACCGGCGCCCCGGAGGCCGCCACGAGCCGGGCCAGACCCGTGCGGAACGCGCCCGGCGCCGCGTCGTGCGGATCGGTGCGCCGCGGCAGGCCGCCCTCGCCGTAGATCAGCACGACGCGGCCGGCTGCGAGCGCCTCGGCCGCCCGGTCGAGGGACTCGGCCGCCCGCGCGGAGCCGCGGTGGACGGGGATGTGCCCGCCGGAGAGCAGCAGCCCGCGCAGCAGCGGGATCCGCCAGAGGCCCGCGGTGGCCATGACCACGGGCGCGGTGTCCAGGCGGTGCAGGGCGGCGAGCACCACGGCGGGGTCGGCGAGCGAGGTGTGGTTGGCGGCCACCACGGTGCCGGGGGCGACCGGACCGGGCAGGTCGCTGCTGACGGTCAGCCGGCCGAAGAGCGGGACGACGGTGCCGGCGGTACGGCTGAGCATGGGGACTTCCTTCGCCTGTGGTGCGGGCCGTCCGCGGTACGGCGGCCCGGGCCCATCGTGGCGCCGCAGCGACGGCGGGCGCCTGAGTACGGGTACTCAAGCAGACCGGCCGGCCGCACGGTCGGGCGGCCCCGCCCCCGACCACCGTCCCCGCGCAGCCCGGACGCCAGGTCGGCCCTGGTCGGCACGGACGCCAGGTCGGCCCCGGCCGGCCGTCCGCCTGCGGCCCGTGCGCTCAGTCGGCCCGGCGCGGACGGAGGTCGACGTCGAAGGCGACCGTGCCCGGGTCGAGCGCGGTCACTCCCCCGTCCACCGTGAGGACCGCGCCGTTGACCAGGCTCGCGGCCGGGGAGAGCAGCCAGCCGACGGCCTCCGCGACCTCGCGCGGCTCGCCGGGGCGGCGGACCGGGCTGAGCCGGGTCGCCTGCTCGTACGCCTCCTCGGCGCCACCGGGCAGGTCCTCCGCCTCGGCGAAGCGGGCCATCCGCCGGTCGGCCATCTCGGTGCGGACCCAGCCGGGGCAGACGGTGTTGGCGCGCAGCCCGCGGTGGCCGTAGTCGACGGCGAGCGAGCGGCAGAGCTGGAGGAGAGCGGCCTTGGAGGTGGCGTACGCGGCGTTGCCGGCACCGTTGCGCAGGGCGGAGACCGAGGCGACCGCGACGACCGAGCCGCGGGCCGCCAGCAGGTGGGGCAGGGCGGCGCGCAGCAGCAGGAACGGCCCGGTGACGTTGATGCGCATCACGTCCTCCCAGTCCTCGACCGGGATGTCGCCGACGGCGCCGCCGCGGCCGATGCCGGCGTTGACGACCAGGCCGTCCAGGCGGCCGTGGCGGGCGACGGTGGCCGCCACGAGGTCCTGGACGTCGGCGGGTTCGGCGGTGTCGGAGACGTGGGCGACGGCGCCGGTCTCCTCGGCGATCCGCTCCAGCGGCTCGGCCCGGCGCCCCGAGACCACCACGTGGTGGCCCTCGGCGCGCAGCAGGCGGGCGGTGGCGGCGCCGATGCCGGTCCCGCCACCGGTGACGATCACAACTCGCTGGTCTGCCAAGGCGCTTCGCCTCCGGTTCGGCCGGCGCGGGAGCGCCGAGGGGTCCACCTGGGATCGGGGACGATCATACGCACACGCGCGATCGGTCGGCGCCCGCCCCCGGACGTTCCGTCAGAAGCACGGTGATGGAGCAGGATCCGCGCTCAGGCGAGCAGCGCCGCCGCCTCCCGCCGGGCCCGGTCGAGCCATGCGGCGCGGGTGTCCTCCGTGGAGTCGGTGACCGTGCGGAAGACCACCCGGCGCACGTCGTCGATCCCCACGTAGGGCAGGACGCAGGCGGACCAGATCCGGTCGAGCGGGTCGCCGAACTCCTCGCGCTCGCGCTGCTCCGGGGTGTCGGAGGTGTTGAGGACCAGCGCGCGGCCGGCCCGCAGCAGTCCGACCGGGTCGCCGTCCGCCGTGCCGAGCTTGTACGCGACGCCGGGGACGAGCACCCGCTGCACCCAGCCGGTGAGCACGGCGGGCGGCATGCCCCACCAGTTGGGGTGGATCAGGACCAGGGCGTCCAGGCCGGCCACCTCCGCCCGGTGTCGGGCGAGTTGCGGGTCCCGGGCCGCGGTCGCGGCGTCGACGGTGCCGGTCTCGTCGGGGGCCAGCAGCGGGTCGAAGCCCTCGGCGCAGAGGTCGTGCGCGACCACCTCGCAGCCGCGGCCGCGCAGTTCGTCGAGCACGGCCCCGTACAGCGCGTGGTTGAAGCTGCCGGGGCGCGGGTGTGCCAGGTAGACGCCGATCCGCCGTGCCGCTTCCGTGCCCATGCCGTCTCCCCCTCGTCCGGTACCGGTTCGTCGCGCCACCGGTTCGACGGCGATGCTACGCGAGCGGGCCGGCGTCGGCCCGCCGGCCCGGTGGCCCCGTGGCCAGGCAGCCCGGCAGGGGAACGGCGGGCGGGGCCCGGGGGCGGTGCTGCGACCGCCCCCGGACCCGCGCGGCGGGTCAGCCGTCCAGCTCGCCGCGCAGCAGCCTGGCGGCGGCGACCAGGTTCTCCAGGGAGGCGCGGGTCTCGGCCCAACCGCGGGTCTTCAGACCGCAGTCGGGGTTGACCCAGAGCCGTTCGGCCGGGATCGCCGCGAGCCCGGCGCGCAGCAGCCGGACGCTCTCGTCCGTACCGGGCACCCGCGGCGAGTGGATGTCCCAGATGCCGGGCCCGACCTCGCGCGGGTAGCCGGCCGCGGACAGTTCGCCGGCGACCTCCATGTGCGAGCGGGCCGCCTCCAACGAGATGACGTCCGCGTCGAGTTCGTCGATCGCCGCCATGATCGCGCCGAACTCCGCGTAGCACATGTGGGTGTGGATCTGGGTGTCGGCGCGGACGCCCGAGGTGGCGAGGCGGAACGCCTCGGTGGCCCACGCCAGGTAGCCGGGGCGGGCCGCGGCGCGCAGCGGCAGGGTCTCCCGCAGCGCGGGCTCGTCGACCTGGACCACCGCGGCGCCCGCGGCCTCCAGGTCGGTCACCTCGTCCCGCAGGGCGAGCGCGACCTGCCGGGCGGTGTCGGCGAGCGGCTGGTCGTCGCGGACGAAGGACCAGGCGAGCATGGTGACCGGCCCGGTGAGCATGCCCTTGACCGGGCGGTCGGTGAGGTCCTGGGCGTAGCGGAACCAGTCGACGGTCATCGGCTCGGGCCGCGAGACGTCGCCGGCCAGCACCGGCGGGCGCACGTAGCGGGTGCCGTAGGACTGCACCCAGCCGTGGCGGGTCGCAAGGTAGCCGGTGAGCTGCTCGGCGAAGTACTGGACCATGTCGTTGCGTTCGGGCTCGCCGTGGACCAGGACGTCCAGGCCGGCCTTCTCCTGGAAGGCGACGACCTCGCGGACCTCGGCCTCGATGCGCTCGCGGTAGGCGGCGGCGCCGATGCGGCCGGCGGTCAGGTCGGCGCGGGCGGTGCGCAGCTCGGTGGTCTGCGGGAAGGAGCCGATGGTGGTGGTGGGCAGCAGCGGCAGGCCGAGGCGGGCGCGCTGGGCGGCGGCCCGCTCCGGGTAGGGCTGCGGGCGCTGCGCGTCGTCCGGGGCGACGGCCGCGGCGCGGGCCCGGACGGCCGGGTCGCGGGTGATCGGGGAGTTGGCGCGGGAGGCCAGGTCGGCGCGGTTGGCGGCGAGTTCCCCGGCGACGGCGCCGGCTCCCCCGCGCAGTCCGCGGGCGAGCCGGGCCGCCTCGGCGGCCTTCTGTCGGGCGAAGGCCAGCCAGCGGGCGATCTGCGGGTCGAGGTCGCGTTCGGCGGCGGCGTCGAGCGGCACGTGCAGCAGGGAGCAGGAGGGGGCGACGTCCACGGTGCCGGCCAGGCCGAGCAGGACGGCCAGGGTGGCGAGCGACCGCTCCAGGTCGTTGATCCAGACGTTGCGGCCGTCGATTACCCCGGCGACCAGGCGCTTGCCGGGCAGGCCGCCGACGGTGGCCAGATCGTCGAGGTTGGCGGCGGCCGGGCCGGTGAAGTCCAGCGCGAGGCCCTCGACCGGCGCCTTGGCGAGGACGGGCAGCGCCCCGCCGAGCCGGTCGAAGTAGCTCGCGACCAGCAGCTTCGGCCGGTCGGTGAGCCCGCCGAGATCGCGGTAGGCGCGGGCGGCGGCGTTCAGTTCGGCCGGGGTGCGGTCCTGGACGAGGGCGGGCTCGTCCAGCTGCACCCACTCGGCGCCCGCGGCGCGCAGGTCGGCGAGGAGTTCGGCGTAGACCGGCAGCAGTCGGTCCAGCAGGGTGATCGGCCGGAAGTCCGCGGGCGCGTCCGGGGCGGGCTTGGCGAGCAGCAGGTAGGTGACCGGGCCGACCAGCACCGGGCGGGCGGTGTGGCCGAGCGCCAGGGCCTCCCCGAGCTCGCCGACCGCCTTGGCCGGGTTCGCGGCGAACGCCGTGCCGGGGCCCAACTCCGGCACCAGGTAGTGGTAGTTGGTGTCGAACCACTTGGTCATCTCCAGCGGCGCGACCTCCTGGGTGCCGCGGGCCATGGCGAAGTAGCCGGCCAGCGGGTCGGCGTCCACCGCGGCCCGGTGGCGGGCGGGGATCGCGCCGACGGCGACGGTGGCGTCCAGCACGTGGTCGTAGAGCGAGAAGTCCCCGGTGGGGACCTCGTGGACGCCGGCCTCGGCGAGCTGCCGCCAGTTCTCCCGGCGCAGTCCTGCGGCGGTGGACTGCAGGGCGTCGGCGGTGACGGCGCCCTTCCAGTACCCCTCGATCGCCTTCTTCAGTTCCCGGTCACGGCCCTGGCGGGGGTAGCCGTGCACGGTGGCCCGGGTCTCCGCGGCTGCGGACTTCGCGGTCAAGGGACTCTCCTTCGCGAGTCGTACTCCTGAGGTCCCCGGAGACGGAACGAGCGCGCGAAGGGTGACGGACCCGGCGGCGGACGCGTCGGACACGCGTGCCTGAACCGCCTGGTGCGTACGCCGACCCGCCCACGAGGTCACCGGGACACCGCACGCGGACGTCCGCGTGCGGGCAACGGGCAGGTCTTCGGACTCGCGGGCACACCCGCCCTGTGAAGGGCGGACACCTACTGGCCGTCGCTTCCCAGACCCGTCCCGGGTCCAGTGCGTATGACGGCGGTCGTTCCCGCTCACCGCTGCGGGGCAGTCCCGGACTGGCCAGTTGAAAAGGCGTCACCGGGTTCCCTCTTACGACGCGCCTGCCTGGCGGACAGGGCGAACCAGCTGCGGAGCCACCCTATAGCGCGTCCGGCGGGCGGCACACGCCGTTCCGGCGAGTGTCCACGGAGCGAGACGCGGGGCGGTGCCACCGGAGCATGCCGCGTGCGCAAGACTCCTGACGGCACGTCCGGGACAACCGGCCGCGCCGAACCCGACAGCCGCCGACCGAAAGCCACCGCCCATGACCTTCCCCGCCACCGGCCGCCGCGTCCTCGTCAGCGGAGCCTCCCGCGGCCTCGGCCGCGCCGTCGCCCGCGCCTTCGCCGCCAACGGCGACCGGGTCGCCGTCCACTACGGCTCCCGCCCCGACGAGGCCGCCGCCACCCTCGCCTCCCTCCCCGGCACCGGCCACGCCCTCACCGGCGGCGACCTCGCCGACCCGGCCGGAGCGGCCGCCGTCGCCGACGCCGCGGCCCACGCCCTCGGCGGCCTCGACGTCCTGGTGAACAACGCCGCCGTCAACACCCGCCACCCCCTGCCGGAGACCCCGTACGAGGAGTGGGTCGCGGCCTGGCACCAGCACGTGGCGGTCAACCTGCTCGCCACCGCCAACCTCAGCCACCTCGCGGCCCGCCGCATGATCGACCAGGGCACCGGCGGGCGGATCGTCAACATCGGCTCGCGCGGCGCCTTCCGCGGCGAACCCGACCACCCCGCGTACGGCGCCACCAAGGCCGCCGTCCACGCCCTCGGCCAGTCCCTCGCCGTCTCGCTCGCCCCGCACGGCATCGCCGTCGCCTCCGTCGCCCCCGGCTTCTTCGCCACCGAACGCGTCGCACCCCGCCTCGAAGGCCCCGAAGGCGCCGCGATCCGCGCCCAGAGCCCCTTCGACCGGGTCGCCTCACCCGAGGAGATCGCGGCCGCCGTACACTGGCTCGCCTCCCCCGACGCCGAATGGTCCTCCGGCACCATCCTCGACCTCAACGGCGCCTCCTACCTGCGCAGCTGACCCCCTCGGCCCGGACAGCCGACGCGCTCGCACCTGCGCCCCCACGCCCCCTCGCCCCGGAGCACGCCCTCAGGCGGGCTCCGGCGGGGCGGGCTGCTCGGCATCGCCGAACCGGGCCAGCGCGAGCGCACCCGCGATCGCCAGCACGAACCCGGCCACCGCCAACGGCACCGCACCCTGCCGGGTGTCGTCGCCGAGCAGCGCCACCCCCACCACCGCCGGCCCCAGCGTCTCGCCCAGCACCATCGCCGCCGTCGCAGCCGTCACCGAACCGCACTGCATCGCCCACGTCAGCGCGGCGAAACCGCCCAGACCCGACACCACCACCGCGTACGCCGCCGGCTCCGTCACCAGATCCGCCGGACGCAGCCCCGGCAGCACCCGCACCGCCACCCCCACCACCCCGAACTGCAACCCCGCGACCAACCCCAGCAGCGGCGCGGCCAGCCGACCCGCCCAGCGGCCCGCCGCCCAGGCCGCGGCCAGCAGCACCAGGCCGGTCGCCAACACCCCCAGCCGCAAGGACAACCCGCCCTTGTGCTCCCCCTCCCGCCCCGCCGTCAGGGCCAGCACGGCGAGGCCCACACACACCGCCGCGACACCCGACCACTCCACCCGCCGCAGCCGCACCCGCAGCACCCGGGCGGCACCCACCGCGGTGACCGCCAGCGCGGACGCCAGCGCAGCCTCCACCACGTACAGCGGCAGGCGCTCCAGGGCGAACAACTCGGCCACGAAGCCCAGCATGTCCATCCCCACCCCGATCACGAACGGCCACTGGCGCAGCGTCCCCGCCATCGCCGCCGCCTCCCCCGGCCGATGACCCACGGCAGCCCGCCGCGCCCCGAGCGCCTGCAGAACCGTCGCCGTCCCCGTCAGAACAGCCGCCACCAGCGCAGACACCAGACCCAACGACATGCCGTCGACAGTACGCCCCGCCTCCCGTCCCCCCACCCCGGCCACGCGGAACACCACCCCCGGTTGCACCCACCGGCCGAGCGGGGCGGGCCGGCACCGGCCATTCCTCTGACGATCAGTCGGTCCGATTTCACGTCGCCAGATCAGAACAGGGACCGACCCACCGCGGCCACGAGCCCGGCGAAGACGGCCACGGACATCAACGAGGCAACCCAAGCCACCACCGGTCGAACCGGGTCCGGGCCCTCCCAGTGACGGCCGCAGTCGTCCTCCCCCGCGCCGAACGGGCAACCCGCGCACCGGGGCGGGCCCCGGTCAGAGCCACCGCGACCGCCGGTTCTCGTCCCGGACCCGGTCCTCCGGCGCGGCCCGTCTGCGAGCGGTGTCCTGCAGCGGCGTCGGGTACACCCCGGCGGGTTGGAAGGACCGCCAGGCGGCATCGGCCTTGAGGAAGGACGTCCATCCGCTCAACGTGCCGTCCGGCTCCCGCTTCCACTCACCGGTCAGCTCGTTGCGGACGCGGAAGCACTGCGCGCCGGGATCGAAGCGCACACCGTAGCCGTACGACACGGTGGGAACCGGTTCCCGTTCGTCCGTACTCACTCGGGCCTCCGCGACACGCAGTTGATGCATTCACAGCACGCGCGAACGGCTTCCATGTGCAGCCTCTCCGCCACCGCGGCGTACCCGGCCGCGGCCGCATGCGCCCGGTAGTCGTCGAGAGGGCTCCATTCGGCGGGCGACACAGCGGCGTCCCCCGCCGCAGGGCTCCCTGCACGTGGGCTGTTTGGACGGGTGAACTCACTGGAGGGCACGGCGCCGATCCCTTCGGTCCGCTCATCGGATGGATACGTCCGATCGTGCTGCCTCGGGCAGGTCCGCCGTAACGGCAGGAAGGCGCCACTTCGGCTCCATGGCAAGACGTCATTTCGGTGTCATACGGGCCGGTTTCGTCCTAGATTGGAGGCATGGCAGCACCCAACGACACCCTGCGAGCCGTCCGCATCGGCCTCCGCCTGAGTCAGGACGAGATGGCGCGTCGGCTGCGTGACGTCGGCGACGCGCTGGGGGAACCCAACGACGCGAGCAAGCGTCTCGTCCAGCGCTGGGAATCGGGGGAGGTGCGGGCTCCTCGACCGGTGTACCTTCGAGCCCTGGAAGCTGTGACCCGGGTTTCGGCCGACCAGTTGGGCTTTCAGTCCGTCCACCTGCCGCCCCGTGTCACGGACGACGGAGCCGGAGGGCACGACATGCACACGGACCGGAGCACCCCCATCAGCCAGTCCCAGGAAGCACCAGCCCCACTGGGCGACGACTACAGCGGAGTCTGGCTGAGCCACTACGAGTACTTCAGCAGCAGCCGCGAGAACACCTTCTCCGGGCTGCACCACGTGGTGCTACGCCACCACGGCAACCGCATCACGGCGGAGTCCCTGCCGGGCGCCTCCGTCAACCCCGATTCGCCGCTCACCCTCGACCTCACGGTGGACCGCAACGTCGTGACCGGCACGTGGACCGAGCAGACCGCCGAGGACGGCCACTACCACGGGGCCCGCTACCACGGCGCGGTCCAACTGCTCGTCGACCCGACCGGCCGACGGATGGCCGGCAAGTGGGTCGGCTTCGGCAAGGAGCTCGACGTCAACACCGGCCCCTGGGAACTCCGACTGCTCGACCGGTCGACGGCCGACGACGTCCTGCGCAGGTACAGCGCTCCACCCCAACTGGCCCACCCGGCCTGACTGGAGGCGTCGCACCGGGCCTACCCGTGGGGTTCAGGAGGCATCTGCGGGGCAGGGATCCCCACGGCATCTCATCCGTCCCCTACTCCGCCGAGGTGTTGCCGTGCGTTCCGTCGAACTGAAGTTGTGCGTCCGTGGGCCGGAGGCGGTCGCACCGGGGCTCGACGGGCTTGCCTCGGTGTGGGGGGCGGCGCATGCGGGGGATCCCGAGGTGGCAAAGGGCGGGTTCACGGTGGAGGGGTTCCGGGGGCAGATCGGGGGGCATGCGCGAAAGAACGGCTTCACCCTGGTCACGGCACACGAGGGGGACGACCCGGTGCCGCTCGGCTTCGGGTACGGCTTCCTCTGCACGCCCGAGAACTGGTTCGGGTCCGGCCTGCTGGCGGTGCTCGACAGCCCGGTCACCGCCGTCGAACGGCTGGCCGGGGTGTGCGACCTCGCCGTGCTGCCCGGGCGGCAGGGCCGGGGCACGGGGACGGCGATCCACGGCGCGCTGCTGGACGGCCTCGGCGCCGCCTGGTCGTCCTTGACCGTGATGCCGGGCGCCGACCGCCCCGAGCGGCGGCTCTACCACCGTCTCGGGTACCGCTATGCGGGGCCGTACGAGAGCCGGCCGGGCGGGCCCGTCCTGGATCTGCTCCTGCTGCACCGCGACGCACCGGGGGTCAGCGCTCGGTAGGGACAGCGGCGATCCGGGCCCCTCCAGCGCGGGTGGCCCGGGCCGCTGCCTTCTCGTCGGCGTCGGCGAGCCAGAAGTAGACCGGGGGCAGCGCGAGTTCGAGCACGGTGAGGGCGATCTGGAAGCCGTGCGGGCGGCCTTCGACGGCGAGGGAGAACAGTCGGCCGGCGGCGCCGAGGGCGAAGGCGGCGGTGAGCCAGCGGACGGGACCGGCGGGGACGGTCGGCTGCCGGGCGGCCCAGATCCAGGCGAGTCCGTAGCCGGTGAACATGGCGCCGAGGAAGCGGCCGAGGCTGTCGACGGTGGCGCCGGCGTCCTCGGCGCCGGGGATGGCCGCGTTGCCTCCCAGGACGTGCCCCAGCCCGATGAGCACGCACGCGACACCCATCACCCACGACAGCACGCGCAGCGTCTTCGCCACGGTCCTCACCCCACCCCTCAGGATTAGTTGACACCTGTCTACTAAGGTGTGGCCACAAGTAGACACGTGTCAAGTAGTGTTCTCCCCGTGACCGCCAGCACGCCCAGTACACCCAGCACGCCCGGGACGCCCGACCCGCAGCCCCGCCGCCGGCTCAGCCCCGACGAGCGCCGCGCCCAGTTGCTCGCCGTGGGTGCGCAGCTGTTCGCCGCGCGTCCGTACGAGGAGGTGCTGATGGAGGAGGTGGCCGAGCGCGCCGGGGTCTCCCGCGCGCTGCTGTACCGGCACTTCCCCGGCAAGCGCGACCTCTTCGCCGCGGTGTACCAGGAGGCCTCCGACCGCCTCCTCGCCGCGACCCGCCTGGACCCGGGCGACACCCTGGTCGAGCAGCTGGCCCAGGGGCTGGACGCCCACCTCGACTACTTCACCGCCAACCGGCACGCGGTCCTGGCGGCCAACCGGGTACTGGCCGGCGACCCGGTGATCCGGACCATCATGAACGACGAACTGGACGCCCTCCGAGCCCGGTTGCTGGGCGTGCTGCCGCTGACGGACGCACGCGCCCGGGCGGCCGTCTCCGCGGTGCTGCAGAGCTGGCTGGTGTTCGTCCAGGTGCTCGTCGTCGACTGGCTCACCGAGGAGACCTGTACCCGCGAGGAGCTGCGGGACGTCTGCGTGGGCGCGGTGCTCGGCGCGCTGCGCCCCCTGCTCGCGATCGACCCCGCTGAACTCGGAAGCCCCGCAGGCCCCACCGAACCCGGCAGCCCCGGGAAAACCGGTTGCCGGGCCGCGGGCCGACCAGCGAGGCTCGGCGGGTGACGAACTCCCCCACCACCGGCTCCCCTACCACCGGCAGCCCCGCCGCTCCCGCCCGCGCCGTGTCCGGCCTGTTCAGCGCCGACGGCCGGCTGACGGCGATCCCGCGCCGGGCCGCCCGGCGCGCCCAGCTGCTCGACCACCTCACCGCCACGCTCTTCGAGCCCGGCCGCTCGTACAGCGAGGGCGAGGTGAACGACGCGCTGCGGACGGTGCACGACGACTACCCGGCGCTGCGCCGCTACCTGGTCGAGTCCGGCCACCTGGCCCGCCCCCGGGACGGCAGCAGCTACCGCCGCGCCGCCTGACCACAGGCCCGGGACCCGTACCGTCCCGACCCGCACCCCGCAGCCCCGCCCGCGGCCGTCCCGCTCAGCCGCGCAGGAACGCCTCCAGCGCGGCGGCGAAGGCCACCGGGACCTCGTGCATCGGGTAGTGGCCCGAGTTCGGGAGGACCACGAGTTCCGCGTTGGGGTAGTGCACCAGCCAGGTCGCCCGCATGAGGTCGGGTGTGAGCGCCGCGTCGTGCTCGCCGACGAAGACGCCGACCGGGTGGGGGCTGCCCGCGACCTTGCCGGCGAAGTCCTGTCCGGTCCAGTCGTCGAGGTAGGCCGCGAAGGCCTCCGGGCGGGAGGCCGCGACCGACCGCGCCGTCATCCGGTCCAGCCAGCGGGCGCCCGCGCGTCCGCCGGTGACCAGGTCGAGGATCGCCCGGCGGTTGGCGGGGCGCTCGGCCGCGCCGTGGAACAGGTCGTGGGCGTCGCCCTCCAGCGGGTAGGCGCTCGCCGGCACCGGGGTGATGCCCGCGAGCCGGCGCACCCGGGCGGGCGCTTCGGCGAGGACGCGCTGCGCCGCCTTGCCGCCCATCGAGTGGCCGACCAGCGAGAAGGACTCCCAGCCGAGTTCGTCGGCCAGGGCGAGCGCGTCGGCGGCGATCTCGGCGAGCGTGTACTCGCCCTCCACCGCGATCCGGTCGCCGTACCCCCGGTAGTCGAGGAAGGCGTACGTGAACGCCTCCGGGTCGAGGTGGTCGAGGAACGGGCCCCAGCCCGCGGCGGTGCCGAACCAGTCGTGCAGCACCAGGACCTTGTGCGGGCCGGCGCCGACGGTGCGGTGACTGATGGTCATGAAGCGCTCCCTGTGGGTGAGATGCCGGTTGCCTTCCCCGCCGCGGGCCCGGCCAACCCGTCGGCCGCCCGGATCCCGTCCCCGTCTGCCGCCCGGGTCCCGTCCCCGCTCACCCCGACCCCGTCCCCCGACCCGGGTCCGCCCCGCGCGGCGGACCCGGGCCCGTCGGGATCAGGCCGGGGTGACGCCCGGGCGGCCCGGCACAGCGGCGGCACGACGGCGGCGAACACGCCGGCGGCCCCGCGCGGTCAGGAGCGCAGCAGCCCGTCCAGGAAGTCGTTGCCGAAGACCCGGTGCGGGTCGTGGCGGTCCAGCACGGCGACCGCCTCGTCCCAGCCGGGGCCGCCCCCGGCGCGGTGGCTGTCGGGGACGACCCGGCCCAGGACGTCCGGGTCGGCCCAGGCGGCGTTCTCGGTGTACGCCCAGCCCTTGGACCACTCGACGCGCAGTCCGGCCCGGGTGCCGTCGAAGGTGCGCAGCAGGAAGAGCTCGATCTCGCGCAGGAAGCGGTGCAGGCCGGGGGTGCCGGGGAGGGCGAGGATGTCCAGCCAGACGGCGGTGTCCCATTCGGGGCGGTCGGGCCGCGGGCGGACGGCGGAGAGCAGCGGCGGGCGGGCACCGGGCACCCCGCTCCAGGCGGGGTCGTCGAGGCCGGTGACCCGGATCTCCACCGCCCCGTTGACCGGGAACTCGCCGCGGGCCCGGTACTGGTCGAGCAGCCGGCGGTAGTACGCGGCGAACTCGGAGACCACCCACTGCAGGTCGGCGCGCCGGGCGAGCACGGCATAGCCGTTGGCGGTGACCCGCAGGGTGGTGGGCCGCACGTACTGGAGCAGCATGCGGGAGGGGCCCCACAGGTCGGAGCGGAGGCCGCCGGCCAGCAGGTGGGTGAGGACCCCGCCGGAGAGCAGTTCGCGCAGCAGGCCGCCGGAGAGCAGCACGTCGGTGAGGTCCCCGGTGAGCGCCACCTTGGCGACGAGGTACTGGAGTTGGCCGAAGAGCGGGGCGGAGGCCCAGGAGCCGGCGACGAGGTCGCCGGCCAGCCGGGCGACGGGCTCCGGGAGGTTGTCGCTGAAGGGGTAGTTGTAGGGCTCGTCGACGGCGCGCGAGCCGAGGGCGCGCTGCGGGGCAACGGTCCAGGTCTTGAGCCAGGGGCGGTCGGTGTAGGCGAACCAGATGGCCTCCGCGCGCCCGTGCTCGTCGACGAAGCCGGCGAAGGTGCGCGGGGCGCCGAACAGACCGGACGTCCCGGGCGGGGCGAACAACTCGCTCGCCGGGATGTCCAGTCGGCTGACGCAGCGCAGCGGGCGGTCGGCGCCGGCGCGCAGCACGACCTCGGTGACGAAGGCCCGGCCGAGGTGGACCAGGAAGGCGGCGCTGTCGGCCTCGGCCCGGCCGAAGGTGCGCAGCCGGTAGCGGTCGGTGGCCGGGTCGTGGACGACGGCGGTGAGTTCGGTGACCTGGTTGCTGAGCGAGCCGTAGCCGTGGCCGTCGGTGCGCCGCTCGCCGGCCGCGGGGACGGCGGTGCCGTGGCCGCCGATGGCGAGCACCCCACCGACGGTGAGTTCGCCGGGTGCGGGGCAGTTGGCGACGCCGAGGCCGCGCTCGGCGAGGTGGGTGAGCAGGGCCTCCATGCTCGCGCCGGTCTGGACGCGCACGGTGGTCGGCGAGTCGGCGCCGATCGCGGTGAGGTGCCGGGTGGTGTCGACCAGCAGCACGCGGGCGGCCTCGGGCGTGCCGGGGGCGACGGTGAGCGGTGCCCAGGTGTGCCGGTGGCCGTGGGCGCGCAGCCGCCAGCCGTGCGCGCGGGCCCAGTCGGCGAGGGAGGGGATCTGCTCGGGGGCGGCGGGGGCGCAGGTCCAGAGCTGGTCGGTGCGGATCTCGCCGGACCAGTTCTGGTAGACGCGCCGGAACGGTTCGAGGCCGCCGGGGAGTGCGGGCGGTGCCGGGGTGGCGGCGTCCGCACTGTCGGGGCCGAGGGTGCCGCGCAGCAGCCAGGCCGCGCCGCCGAGGGCGGTCGAGGCGCCGAGCAGCTGCCGTCTGGTGAGTCCCCCGCGCTCTTCGTGACGTGCCGTCATGTGGGCGTCCCCCGTTCGTCGATCGGCACCGTCCGTATCCCGGTGCCACCCCTCCCGCTATGCGGACGATTGTACGAGGCGGCGCCGGGCGGTCGGCCGGAACGGAGCCGGGTGTGACCCTTTCGGGCGAACCCGGGCCGTTCGCCTTGCCCGAAAGCGCCGGACCGGATGCGGAGTCGCAGATGCAGAGCCGCGGGTACGGAGCCACGGGTGCGGTCTCGCGCCTGCCGGAGGGTTCGGCCGGGGTCCCGGGCCCGCCCCGCAGCGCCCCTCCCGGAGGACGGCACGGGTGCAGGGGTCGGCCCCGGGCAACGGGCGCGGGGTCAGCCCCAGGTGCGGGTGCAGAGGACGAGCCGGTAGCCGTCGGGGTCCTCGACGGTGGCGCCGAACTCGTCCCAGTACGGGTTGTGGGCCGCCACCCGGGTGCCGCCGGCGGCGGTGAGCCGGTCGAGCAGGGCGCCGTCGACGGGGCTCCCGAGGTAGACCACGAAGAGGTCGTCGGCGGTGGGGGTCGGCTCCACGGGGCGGTCGGGGTCGCGGGTGAGCTCGAAGTGCCAGCCGCCCCCGGCCGGACCGACCATCAGCAGGTCGTGCTTGCCCGGCTCCCGCTCGGTGCTGCGCCAGAGCACGTCGAGGCCCAGGGCGTGGACGTAGAACCGTTCGGCCGCCGCCAGGTCGCGGGAGGGCCGGGCGATCCGGATGTGGGTGGCAGGCCCGATCGCGGCGACCGGTGCGGCGGACTCGGTGGACTCGGTGGCCTGAGCGGACTCAACGGACGTGGCGGACTCGGCGGCGGACGGGGACGCGGGGGGCTGCGTGATCTTCATGCCCGCCACCCTATCGGCCGATTGACCTGCCGAACCAGGTCAATCCCCCCATGGTCCGACAGGTCAATCGGACGCCACCCGGCCAGGCCCGGACCCGCGGCCAGGCCCGGATCGGACCCGCCGCCCGGTACGGCCGCCGACGGGCCGGGCCGTACCGCGGAGGGCGTCCGGTAAAGGACGGGCGCGGGCCGGGGAGATGCCGTGGAGGTATCGGCAAGACCGCCGGCGGGAGCCCCGGGAGCGCGGAACCGCGCGGTCCGCCGGGGGTGTCGGCCCGCTAGGATGTCGCCCCGATCTTGACGTATCCGTGACGCCGGCCCGGCCGCGGAGCGACGGGAACACCACAGCACGGGGGAACGAGCGATGGCTCAAGAAGTACGGGTGGATCCGGGGGTGCTGGAGAACAGTGCCAAGCACGCCGGCGACATCTCCAACGAACTCCGGCCGCTCACCGGCAAGGCGGCCACCGAGAGCGGCGAGGCCGCCGGCTCGCTGAACGGCTGGTCGATAGCCGGCGAGCTGGTGCAGACCCAGTCGACCTGGCAGCAGGCCTTCCAGCTGGTGCACGGCCGACTGGACGCCGCCGCCGGCAACCTGCGCACCACCGCGGGCAACTACCGCAGCACGGAGCAGGCGAACGCGCAGTCGATGCAGGCGGGGCGGTGACCCGGTGGCGACCCTCTTCTCCCTCCTGATGAAGCAGGACTTCGGCGACCTGGAGGCCGCCGCCACCGCCTGGCGCAGCCTCGCCGCGAAGGCCGACACCGACCAGCAGACCCACCGCCGCCAGGTGTCGGGCCCGCTGCACGCCTCCGGCTGGTCCGGGTCCGCCGCGGAGAGCGCGATCCCGCAGCTGGAGCTCAACGAGACCGACCTCGGGCTGATCGCGGTCGAGGCGCAGGCCATCTCGACCACGCTGACCAGTGTCAAGTCGCAGATGGAGAGCTGTCAGAGCGAGCTGCGCCGGGCGGTCAGGGAGGCCGAGGCCGCCGGCCACCAGGTCTCCGACGACGGTGTGGTGACCCCGCCCAAGCTCGACCCGGCCTGGCGCAACGACCCCGACTACCAGGAGGTCCAGCGCAACAACGGCAACTCGGCGCGCGGCTTCCAGGAGCGGATCACCACCGCCGTCAACAACGCCCAGAAGGCGTCCAACGACGGCGCCTCGGCGCTCGCCCAGCTGCGCGGCGACATCCTGACCTCGCCGCGGCCGTCCAACGGCCCGAGCAAGCTCGCCGAGGCGACCGCCGACGCCAAGCTGGTCAAGGACAAGTTCGCGCTGTTCCCCTGCCTCAGCGACTCCGCAAGCCCCGCCGACAACAAGAAGTGGTGGGACTCGCTCAGCCCGGAGATGCAGCGGCAGTACCTGCTGCTCGACCCGGACACCCTCGCCAACCGCGACGGCATCCCCACCCACGTACGGGACATGGCGAACCGCCACATCCTGGAGCGCGAGCTCGACAAGATGTACAACGTCGGCTATCCGAACAAGGACAAGATGGACGCCGACGAGTGGAAGCTGCGCGAGGAGGGCCTGCGCGAGCTGAGCGGGCGCCTCAACAAGTCCGACGGGGCGCCCCCCGGCCACGAGATGTACCTGATCGGCCTGGACCCGAAGGGCGACGGCCGGGCGATCGTCTCCATCGGCAACCCGGACACCGCCAAGAACACCGCGGTCTGCGTGCCCGGCAGCGAGACCGACCTCTCCAACATCTCGGACGAGGGCAACGACCTCGACCGGGCCCAGCGGCTCGTCCAGTCCAGCGACCGGTACGGCAACCGCGGTGACACCGCCGCCATCATGTGGCTCGGCTACGACACCCCGGACTCGGCGTACACCAACGCCCCCGCCGACCACTATGCCGAGGAGGGCGCGCCGAAGCTCGACCGCTACATCGACAGCCTGGGCGCCACCCACGACGGCGGGCCCCGGCACACCTCGGTGATCGGCCACAGCTACGGCACGGTCGTCATGGGCGAGGCCGCGAAGAACGGCAACGGCCTGGCCGTGGACGACATCGTGACCCTCGGCAGCCCCGGGATGCACGTCCGCTACGCCAAGGACCTCAACATCGACCCGGAGCACGTGTGGGCCGCCGAGGCGAGCGAGGACAAGGTGCCCGACGTCGGCTCGATCGGCCACGGCGAGGGCGGCTGGTTCGACCACCCCAACGTCCCGACCTCGCCCGAGTTCGGCGCCAACATCATCCGCAGCGGTACCGCCAAGGAGCACAGCGACTACTGGAACATGGACGGTCCCGGGGTGCCGAACGAGGCGCTGGACAACCAGGCCCGGATCGTCACCGGCAACTACGACAAGGTCACCACCCACTGAACGGCGGGCACATGAACCACCTGGCCGGCAGAACCGCCGCCGCGTTGACGACGCTGGTCCTGCTGCTGCTCGCCACCGCGTGCGGCAGCGGCGGGAGCGGCACCAGTACGGACGACAAGGAGAAGCCCATGCGCAGCGCCAGCAAGCAGCAGGTCGAGGAGGAGCTGCGCGGGCAGTCCGACACCGTCCACAAGGCCCTGGGCGTCCAGGGCCGGCGCAACGAGGACAATGTCGACGCGATCAGCTTCCTGACCTGCTCCGACAAGGCCGGCAAGCGGCTCGACGGCACCTACAACGCCGCGTTCTTCTGGAGCATCGAGGAGGTGGACCCGGCCGAGCTGCAGCCGGCCGTCACCCGGCTGCACGAGTACATGAAGGCCAACGGCTGGACGGCCACCGGCTTCGGCCAGGTCGGCAAGAGCAGCGACTACGAGGCCTGGGGCACCCACCCGCAGCTGCCGGTGACGGTCAAGGTGGAGTCGGTGGCCGGGATGCGGCGGATCGCCGTCACCACCGGTACCGGCTGCCACAAGCGGATCTGACGCGCGCTCGCGCACAGCTCGGGCGGGCGACGGCTGCGGCCGCCGCCCGCCCTCGCCGTCCCGGGGGTCCTTGGACCGGGGCGCCGGTCAGTCGACCACCGCGGCGACGGCCTCCAGCTCCACCAGCTGGTCGTTGTACCCCAGCACGGTGACGCCCATCAGGGTGCTCGGCACGTCGTGGTCGCCGAAGGCGTCGCGGACCGCCTCCCAGGCCTTCACCAGGTCCTCCTGGCGGGTGGAGGCCACCAGGACGCGGGTGCTCACGACGTCCTGCAGGGTGGCGCCGGCCGCCTCCAGGGCCAGCACCAGGTTCTCCACCGCCTTGGCGGCCTGGCCGGCGTAGTCGCCGACCGCGGCGGTCGAGCCGTCGAGGTTCAGCGGGCACGCCCCGGCGAGGAAGACCAGCCGCGCGCCGGCCGGCGCGGTGGACGCGTAGGCGTACTCGGCGACGTCGGAGAGGGCGGCGGAGCGGATCAGGGTGACGGCACGGGCCATGGCGTTCTCCAGCGGGGAAGGTACGGCTGCGGGCAGGGCGTGGAACCGGCCCATCCTCGCAAGTCCCGGACTCGTGCGCCCCCGAATTCTCCGCCGGCGGCGGGCCGGTGGGCGTGGCCCCGGGCATGCCGCGGCCCGGCGGCCCCCGTGGCGGGGGCGGCCGGGCCGGGGCGCATCAACGCGCCGCGCGCACCGCCGGGACGGGTCAGCCCTTGGCTGCCGCGAACCGGGCGGAGACGTCCTGCCAGTTGACGACGTCCCACAGCCGCGTCACGTAGTCCGGACGGACGTTGCGGTACTGCAGGTAGTACGCGTGCTCCCAGGCGTCGAACGCCAGCAGCGGCGTGGTCCCCTGCCCCACGTTGCCGTGGTGGTCGTAGACCTGCTCCACGATCAGGCGCTGACCCAGCGGCTCCCACGACAGGATGCCCCAGCCCGAACCCTGCACGCCCACCGTCGCGGTCGTCAGCTGCTTCCGGAACGCCTCGAACGAACCGAAGTGCTCGGTGATCGCGTCCGCCAGCGCACCCTCGGGACGCTCCCCGCCCTCCGGCGACAGGTTCTCCCAGAACAGCGAGTGCAGCACATGGCCGGACAGGTGGAAGGCCAGGGTCTTCTGAAGGCCCACCAGCCCGCCGAACTGCTCCTTGTCACGCGCCTCGGCCAGCTGCTCCAGCGTGTCGTTGGCGCCCTTGACGTACGCCGCGTGGTGCTTGGAGTGGTGCAGCTCCAGGATCTCCGCCGACATCGCCCGCTCCAGCGCGGAGTAGTCGTACGGCAGGTCGGGAAGCGAGTAGGTGCCCATCAGGACACGGCCCCTTTCGGTATGACGGTCGATCGTGCCGGACCCACACTATTGCGTATCACTTGCAACAGCACATGGCGGGCCCCGGCATGTCGGTCGCGGCGGCCCGCGGGCGGCCTCCCGGGTCGGCCCCGGCGGCGCACCGTCAGCAGCAGTCGGCGCAGACCCCGGTGAAGGTCAGTGACTCCAGCCGGAAGCCGGTGTGCCGGGCGGCGGCCTCCACCGCACCCGCGGTGACCGCGTGCGGGAACTCCCGGACCTCCCCGCAGCCCGTGCAGACGGCGTGGTGGTGCGGCTCGCCGACCAGGCCGTAGCTGGACTCCCCGCCCGGGGCGCGCACGGAGTGGACCAGGCCCAGTTCGGTCAGCCGCTCCAGGCTGCGGTAGACCGTGGACAGGTTGGTGCAGTCGCCTGCGGCGCGCAGCCGCTGGTGGATCGTCGCGGCCGGCAGGTGGCCCCGGCTGTCGCGGAGGACGGCGAGCACCCGCAGCCGGGGCGCGGTGCAGCGGCCCCCGCCGGAGCGCAGCAGGTCGCGGCAGAACCGGTCGAGCTCCTGGGCGGCACCCGGCGCCGTGCCCGCGGCCCCCGCCCCGGCCGGCGGCCTGCTCGGGGTCCGACCGCCCACTGTGTCTCCTCGCGTCGTCCGCCTGCCGCCGCGACCGGACCCGCAGCGCGATGCGATCATCTTGCAGTCGCAATCCCGGCCCGTCCACCGTCCGGCGACGGCCGCTCCCCCGGAACACCGACCAGCCCACTTATTGCACAATCTATGCAACAAGTGCTTGTGGGCAACAGGGAGAAGGTGGGGTCCGGTGACCGGATCGCCGGTGGTACTGGGCATCGAGTCGTCCTGCGACGAGACGGGGGCCGGCCTGGTCCAGGACGGCCGGCTGCTCGGCCAGGCCGTGGCCTCCAGCATGGACGAGCACGCCCGCTACGGCGGCGTGGTGCCGGAGATCGCGGCCCGGGCCCACGTCCACGCGATGGCCCCGGTGGTCGACGAGGCCCTGCGGCAGGCCGGCCTGACCCTCGCCGACGTCGGCGCCGTCGCCGTCACCGCCGGCCCCGGGCTCTCCGGCGCCCTCCAGGTCGGCGTCGCCGCCGCCAAGGGCTACGCCTTCTCGCTCGGCGTCCCGCTGTACGGCGTCCACCACCTCGCCGGGCACGTCGCCGCCGCCACCCTCGACGGCGGGCCGCTGCCGAACCCGTGCATCGTCCTGATCGTGTCCGGCGGCCACACCTCGCTGCTGCTCGTCCGCGACCTGGCCCGCGACCCGATCCTGCACCTCGGCGACACCCTGGACGACGCCGCCGGCGAGTGCTTCGACAAGGTCGCCCGCATCCTGCACCTGCCCTACCCCGGCGGGCCCGCCATCGACCGGGCCGCCCGCGACGGCGACCCCGCCGCCGTGCGCTTCCCGCGCCCGCTCAGCGGCCCGAACGACCCGCCGTACGCGTTCTCCTTCTCCGGCCTCAAGACCGCCGCCGCCCGCTGGGTCGAGGCCCGGCGCGCCGCCGGCGGCGAACCGCACGTGCCCGACGCCGCCGCCGCACTCCAGGAGGCGATCGCCGACACCCTGACCCGCAAGGCCGTCCGCGCCTGCACCGACCACGGCATCGACACCCTGGTCGTGGTCGGCGGTGTCGCCGCCAACTCCCGCATCCGCGCGCTGACCGAGCAGCGCTGCGCCGCCGCCGGGATCACCCTGCGGGTGCCGCCGCTGCGGCTGTGCACCGACAACGGCGCGATGATCGCCGCGATCGGCGACCTGCTGGTCCGCTCCGGCGCCGCGCCCGCCCCCGCCGACCTCTCGATCGACCCGTCGGCGCCGCTGGAGTTCGCCGCCCTGACCCCGCTCGCACCGGGCCGGGCCGCATGACGGCCGTCGACGTGCGCCGTGTGACTCCCGACGACCTGCTCGCCCGGGCGGCCGGCGTCCGCGGCGTCTATGCGGCCGCGTTCGGCCGGCCGCCGTGGAACGAGACCGCGGACCACGCCGACGCCTACCTCGGCCGACTCGCCGAGGACGCCCGGCGGCCCGGCTTCACGGCCGCGCTGGCCGAGGCCCCGGACGGCCGGACGATCGGCTTCGCCACCGGCTGGACGACCCCGACCCCCTTCCCGGCCGACCGCCTGCACCCCGTGGTCCGGCGTGCCCTGGGCGACCGGCACACCGAGGCCTGGCTGTGCGGCGCACGCAAGGTCGACGAGCTGGCCGTCCACCCCGCCCACGCCGGACACGGCCTCGGCCGGGCCCTGCTGGACGCCGTCACCGCCGACGCGCCCGACGGGCGCTGCTGGCTGCTGGCGACCGTCGAGGAGGGCGGACCGATCGCCTTCTACCGGCGCCTCGGCTGGCGCCAGCTGACCGGACCGGTCGCGGGGCCGGGCAGTCCCGTCGTCCTGGTCGACCCGCGGCACCCCGCCGCACCCGGCCCGCAGGACGCCTGAGGACAGCCCCCGGGCCGCTACCCCGGTGGTCCGGGGCGCACCGGGTACGGGACGAAGGTGCTGGTGTGCTCGTCGACGACCAGCGGGCGGCCGATCGGCGGGGCGGAGCGCTGGGGGCAGGCCGGGCGTTCGCAGACCTTGCAGCCCAGCCCGATCGGGGTGGCCGCCGACGCGTCGGCGAGGTCGAGCCCGGCGGAGTACACCAGCCTTGGGGCGTGCCGGAGTTCGCAGCCCAGGCCGATGGCGAAGGTCTTCCCGGGACGGCCCCAGCCGCCGGTGGAGCGGGTGACGGCGCGGGCGGTCCACAGGTGGCGCTGCCCGTCCGGCATGGCGGCGACCTGGACGTGCACCCGGCCGGGCGAGGCGAAGGCCTCGTAGACGTTCCAGAGCGGGCAGGTGCCGCCGGTGCGGGAGAAGTGGAAGCCGGTGGCGGACTGCCGTTTGGAGACGTTGCCGGCCCGGTCGACCCGGACGAAGGAGAACGGCACGCCGCGCAGCCGGGGCCGCTGCAGGGTGCTGAGGCGGTGGCAGACGGTCTCGTAGCCGACGCCGAAGTGGTCGGCGAGGTGCTCGATGTCGTACCGGGACGCCTCCGCCTCGGTGTGGAAGGCCCGGTAGGGCAGCACCAGGGCGGCGGCGAAGTAGTTGGCCAGGCCGATCCGGGTCAGCGACCAGGCGGTGGAGTCCACCGGGCTGTCCTCGGCGGCGAGTTCGGAGAGCAGCGCGTCGTGCTCCAGGTAGCCGAGCTGGGTGGCCATCCGGAAGGCCTGCTGGCCGGGCCGCAACCGGTCGGAGAGCCGCAGCACCCGCGCCTGCGGGTCGTAGGCGTGCAGCCGGTCGCCGCCGGTGGCGAGCCGGACGCCGTGCCGTTCGGCCAGCCGCTGGGCGAGCGCGCTGCGGACCTCGCCGCGGCGCAGCCCGATCGCGCCGGCCAGCGCCTCGGCCGCGGTGTCGAGCCCGTCGACGTAGTTGCGGCGGCGGTAGAAGAACTCGCGGACCTCCTCGTGCGGGGTGCGCACGGTGTCCCGGGGCAGGCCGCGCTCCCCGGCCAGGACGGCGAGTTGTTCGGCGGCGGACCGGCGTCCGCGGCCCAGCTCCGTCAGCACCCGGGCGACGGCGGGCAGCCGGGCGGCGAGGTCGTCCAGGTCGCCGGGGGTGAGCCGGCCGTCGGCGAGTTCCTCGCCGAGGGTCTCGCGCAGCTCGGCGGTGAGCCGGGCGGTGTCGGGCGGGGCGAACCAGCCGGCGTCGATGCCGAACGCCTCGGTCAGCCTGAGCAGCACCGGGACGGTCAACGGGCGGGCGTCGTGCTCCAGTTGGTTGACGTAGCTGGGCGAGAGGTCGACCAGCCGGGCCAGTGCGGCCTGGCTGAGCCCGCGGTCCTCCCGCAGCCGGCGCAGCCGCGCGCCGGCGAAGGTCCGTGCCATCCGGTCGCCCCCGATCCCGCCGTCCGGTCCGGTCTGCCGTGGGCGCTCGGCCGGCTGCCGGGCGGGCCCGTCCCGCCGGCTCGTGCGCAGCATAGCCGCGCCGACCCGTCCGCACCCTTCGCAGGCTTCGCAGAGTGGCGGCCCGGGCTTCGCAGAAGTTGGCAGCCGTCCACCGGTGACGGGTGCCGCGGGCGCTGGCAGAGTCGGTGCCGCGGCCGGACGGCGCAGCGCCACGAACCTTCCCCACCAGGGAAGTCGGGCCCGTCGGCCGGGCACGGCGCAGCAACCTCCGGGCAGTTCCCCGGCCGGTCCCGGCGCCTCCGGTCCGCACCCCACGCCACGGCGTGACAACCCTCACACCCTTCGCAGCGAGCACCCCGGGAGCGGATCAGCATGACCCAGTCGGTTCGGCAGCAGCAGGAGCAGCAGGCGGCGGAGCTGGCCGCCCGGTGGGCGTCCGACCCCCGGTGGGCCGGCGTCGAGCGCACGTACACCGCGGCGGACGTGGTCCGGCTGTCGGGCACCGTCCGCGAGGAGCACACACTGGCCCGGCGCGGGGCCGAGCGGCTGTGGCGCCTGCTCCACGAGCGGGACTACGTCCACGCCCTGGGCGCGCTGACCGGTGGTCAGGCCGTCCAGATGGTCAAGGCCGGGCTGGAGGCGATCTACCTGTCCGGCTGGCAGGTCGCGGCGGACGCCAACCAGGCCGGCCAGACCTACCCAGACCAGAGCCTGTACCCCGCGAACTCGGTGCCGCAGGTGGTGCGGCGGATCAACAACGCGCTGCTGCGGGCGGACGGGATCGACGCCGCCGAGGGCAATGACGGCCCGGACTGGCTGGTGCCGATCGTCGCGGACGCCGAGGCCGGCTTCGGCGGCCCGCTGAACGCCTTCGAGCTCACCAAGGGCATGATCGCGGCCGGCGCGGCGGGCATCCACTACGAGGACCAGCTCGCCTCCGAGAAGAAGTGCGGCCACCTCGGCGGCAAGGTGCTCGTCCCCACCGCCCAGCACATCCGCACCCTGAACTCGGCCCGGCTCGCGGCCGACATCGCCGACGTGCCGACGCTGATCGTGGCCCGCACCGACGCGCTGGCGGCGAACCTCCTCACCACGGACGTGGACGAGCGCGACGCCCGGTTCTGCACCGGCGATCGCACCGCCGAGGGCTTCTACCGGGTCGAGCCCGGTATGGCCCCGGTGATCTCCCGCGGCCTCGCCTTCGCCCCGTACGCCGACCTGCTGTGGGTGGAGACCGGCACCCCGGACCTCGCCCAGGCCCGGGAGTTCGCCGAGGCCGTCAAGGCGGAGTACCCGGACCAGCTGCTGGCGTACAACTGCTCGCCGTCCTTCAACTGGAAGGCCGCGCTGGACGACGACCAGATCGCCACGTTCCAGCGGGAGCTGGGCGCGATGGGCTACCGCTTCCAGTTCATCACGCTGGCCGGCTTCCACGCCCTCAACCACTCGATGTTCCAGCTGGCCCGCGGCTACGCCGAGCACGGCATGACGGCCTACGTCGACCTGCAGGAGGCCGAGTTCGCGGCCGTCCCGAACGGCTACACGGCGGTGAAGCACCAGCGCGAGGTCGGCACCGGCTACTTCGACCTGGTCTCCACCGCGCTCAACCCGAACGCCGAGACGCTCGCCCTGACCGGCTCCACGGAGACCGAGCAGTTCCACTGAGCCCGGCGCACCCGGACCACCGCCGACGGCCGACCCGATCGGGGCCGGGGAAGCCCCGCGGCCGTCGCCCACCCCGCCCGGGGCCTCGTTGAGGGACGAGGCCCCGGGCCCGCCTCCCGGAGAGCAGCGATGAACCCGATCAGCCGTACCGAGGTCCTCGGCCCGTCCGAGGACCGCTTCGAGGAGATCCTCACCCCCGAGGCGCTCGCCTTCCTCGCCCGTCTGCACAACCGGTTCGCCGGGCGCCGGGCCGACCTGCTCGCCGAGCGCGAGCGGCGGGCCGCCGACCTCGCCGCGGGCGGCACCCTGGACTTCCTCCCGGAGACCCGCGCGGTGCGGGAGGACCGCAGCTGGCGGGTGGCCGGCGCGGGGCCCGGGCTGCACGACCGCCGGGTGGAGATCACCGGCCCGCCCGAGCGCCGGATGGCCGTCCACGCGCTCAACTCCGGCGCCGAGGTCTGGCTCGCGGACTTCGAGGACGCCACCGCCCCGACCTGGCACAACCTCGTCAACGGCCAGCTCAACCTGCTCGACGCCGTCGAGCGCCGGATCGACGATCCCACGCCGGACGGCAGGCGCCTCCGGGTCGGCGACACGCCCGCCACCATCGTGGTCCGGCCGCGCGGCTGGCACCTGCCCGAGGACCACCTGCTGGTCGACGGCCGCCCGGCGGTCGGCGCCCTGGTCGACTTCGGCCTGTACCTCTTCCACTGCGGCCGGCGCCAGATCGAGCGCGGCAGCGGCCCGTACTTCTACCTCCCCAAGCTGGAGAACCACCTCGAAGCCCGCCTGTGGAACGACGTCTTCACCTACGCCCAGGCCGAGTTGGGCATCCCGCACGGCACGATCCGGGCCACCGTCCTGATCGAGACCGTCACGGCCGCGTTCGAGATGGACGAGATCCTGTACGAGCTGCGCGAGCACGCCGCCGGGCTGAACGCGGGCCGCTGGGACTACCTGTTCAGCCTGATCAAGAACTTCGCCCGGCACGGGCCGCGGTTCGTCCTGCCCGACCGCGCCACCCTGACGATGACCCAGCCCTTCCTGCGCGCCTACACCGAGCTGCTGGTCCGCACCTGCCACCGGCGCGGCGCCCACGCCATCGGCGGCATGGCCGCCGCGATCCCGCAGCGCGACCCCGACGCCAACGAGGCCGCCCTCGCCAAGGTCCGGCTGGACAAGGAGCGCGAGGCCGGCGACGGCTTCGACGGCTCCTGGGTCGCCCACCCCGGCCTGGTCGCCACCTGCCGGGCGGTCTTCGACGCCGTCCTCGGGGAGCGCCCCCACCAGCTCGACCGCATCCGCGAGGACGTCGAGGTGACCGCCGCCGACCTGCTGGCCGTCCACCGGCTCACCCCCGGGCTGCCGAGCGAGCAGGGTCTGCGCGCCAACGTCGCCGTCGCCCTGCGCTACCTCACCGCCTGGCTCGGCGGCACCGGCGCAGTCGCGGTGTTCGGACTGATGGAGGACGTCGCCACCGCCGAGATCGCCCGCTGCCAGCTCTGGCAGTGGCAGCACCACACCTCCCGGCTCACCGGCGGCTCGCTCGCCACCGCCGGCACGGTGCGCCGGCTGATCGACCGGGAGCGGGCCGCGCTGCTCGCCGAGGGCGCCGACCCGGCGCTGGTCGACGGTGCCGTGCGCATCCTCGACGAGACCGCCCTCGGCGCGGAACTCCCCGCCTTCCTCACCACCGACGCCTACGCCCGCCACCTGGTCCGCACCCCCACCCCGGTCCCGCTCCCCTGACGGGAGCGGCGCTCAGAAGGGCACCCGCATGAACGACATCCGCCGTGTCGCCGTCGTCGGCGCCGGGCAGATGGGCTCCGGCATCGCCGAGGTCTTCGCCCGCGCCGGACTCGACACCATCGTCTGCGAGCGGGACCCGGCCGCCCTGCGCGCCGCCCGCGGCCGGATCGACCGCTCGCTGCACCGCGCCGCCGACCGCGGCCGGATCGACGAGCGGCAGCGCACCGACGCCTGGGCGCACCTGCTGTTCGCCGACGACCCGGACGCGCTGGCCGATCGCCAACTGGTCGTCGAGGCCGTCGTGGAGGACGAGCGGGTCAAGGCCGAGGTGCTGGCCGCCCTCGACAAGGTGCTCGTCGACGGGGACGCCGTGCTGGCCACCAACACCTCGGCCATCCCGGTGACCCGGCTCGGCATCGCCACCGGCCGCGCCCCGTACGTCCTCGGACTGCACTTCTTCAACCCGGCGCCGGTCATGCCGCTGGTCGAGCTGGTCGCCTCGCTGCACACCGGCCCGGCGGTGCTGGACCGGGTCGAGGCCTTCGCCCGGGACGTCCTCGGCAAGCGGGTGATCCGCTCCCGCGACCGGGCCGGCTTCGTCGTCAACGCCCTGCTGGTGCCCTACCTGCTCTCGGCGATCCGGATGGCCGAGGCCGGGCACGCCACCGCCGAGGACATCGACGCCGGCATGGTGCACGGCTGCGCCCACCCGATGGGGCCGCTCGCCCTCGCCGACCTGATCGGCCTGGACACCGTGCTGGCCATCGCCGAGTCGATGTACGACGAGTACAAGGAGCCGCTGTACGCCCCGCCGCCGCTGCTCGCCCGGATGGTGGAGGCCGGGCTGCTCGGCCACAAGTCCGGCCGGGGCTTCCACCGGCACCGGGCTGCCTGATCCCGCTCCCCGGGGCCCGGTCCGACCTCCCGTCAGACCGGGCCCGCGGCGCGGAAGGAGCGGCGGTAGGCGTCCGGCGGCACCCCGACGACACGCTTGAACTGGCGCCGGAGGGTGGTGGCGGTGCCCATGCCGGTGGCCCGGGCGACCGCCTCGATGCCGTCGTCGGTGGCCTCCAGCAGTTCCTGGGCCCGGCGCACCCGCTGGGTCAGCAGCCACTGCAGCGGGGTCTCGCCGGTCACCGCGCGGAACTGCCGCCCGAGGTGGCGGGGGCTGGTGTTCGCCCGCCGGGCCAGATCGGTGACGGTCAGCGGCCGGTCCAGCCGCCGGTGGGCCCAGGCGAGCAGCTCGGAGAGCGCGTGGTCGCCGCCGGCCGGTACCGGGGTGGCCACGAACTGCGCCTGCCCGCCCGGCCGGTGCGGTGGCATGACCAGGCGGCGGGCGACCGAGTTGGCGATGCCGGCGCCGTGGTCGAGGTGCACCAGGTGCAGGCAGAGGTCCACGGCGGCGGCCTTGCCGGCGGCGGTGAGCACGCTGCCGTTGTCGGTGTAGAGGACGTCCGGGTCGACCTCGGCCAGCGGGTGGCGGGCGCTCAGCTCCGCGGCGTGCGCCCAGTGGGTGGTGGCCCGCCGGCCGTCCAGGAGCCCGGCCGCGCCCAGCACGAACGCCCCGGTGCAGAGCGAGGCCACCCGGGCGCCCGCCCGGTGCGCCCGCCGGACGGCCTCGACCAGCTCCGGCGGCAGCGGTTCGTCGATGTCGGCGCAGGCGGGCACGATCACGGTGTCCGCGTCGGCCGCCCGCTCCAGCCCGTGCTCGGGCACCACCGTGAACGGCCCCACCCGCACCGGCCCGGGCCCGCAGAGCAGCACCTCGTACCAGTCGTCGACGGCCTCCCGCGGCGGGTTCCCGAAGATCTCGTACGCCACGGCCAGCTCGAAGTGCAGCAGGTGACCGGCCGTCAGCAGGGCGACAGAGGGCATGTCCGAAAGTGTACGGGTGCTGTCCTTCCGGACCATCACGGCCGCCCGCCGACCGCCGCAACACTGGACCCATCGGAACCGGAGGAATCGGGGGAAAGCATGGACGGCGAGCACACGGCACCGGCGGTGGTGGTGTACGGGGCGACCGGGCACACCGGCCGCTTCGTGGTCGCGGAGCTGCGGCGGCGGGGCTTCACCGCCGTCGCTTCGGGGCGCGACGCGGCCCGGCTGGCGCAGGCGGCGGCCGACTGGGACGACGTGGCCGTGCGCCCGGCCGCCGTGGACGATCCGGCGGCCCTGGACCGCGCCCTCGCCGGGGCCGCGGCCGTCGTGAACTGCGCCGGCCCGTTCGCGGTGACCGGCGGCCCGCTGGTCGCGGCGGCCCGGCGCGCGGGCATCCCGTACGTGGACGTCGCCGCCGAGATCGAGGCCAACGCCGCCGTCCTCGCCGGGGCGGCCGGGGACGACGGCCCGCCGGTGCTGCCGGCGATGGCCTTCTACGGCGGTCTGGGCGACCTGCTGGCCACCGCGGCGATGGGCGGGTGGCGGGCCGCCGACGAGGTGCACATCGCGTACGGGCTGAGCGGCTGGCGCCCCACCGAGGGCACCCGGGCGGCCGGGCGGGTCTCCCACGAGCGCCGCGCCGGCCGGCGGGTGCGCTTCACCGGCGGCGCGCTGCAGTACCACGACGACCCGGCGGCGCAGCAGGACTGGGAGTTCCCGCAGCCGCTCGGCCGGCGGCGGGTGCTCGCCGAGTTCTCGATGGCCGACGTCGTCACGGTGCCCAGCCACCTGGCCGTGCCGGAGGTCCGCACCTACATGACGGTCGAGGCCGCCCGGGACCTCGCGGACGAGGGCACCCCGGCGCCGGAGGCGGTCGACGACCAGGGGCGCTCGGACCAGACCTTCGTGGTGGACGTGCTGGTCCGCGCGGGCGGTGCGGAGCGCCGGGCAACGGCCCGCGGCCGGGACATCTACGCCGTCTCCGCGCCGCTGGCGGTGGAGGCCGTCCGGCGGATCCTGGACGGGCGGACCCGGGGCGGCGGGACGGCCTCGGCGGGCGCGATGTTCGACGCCGCGGACTTCCTGCGGGCGCTGGCCCCGCACGTCGAGGTCGAACTCCCGCACTGAGCCGCCGCTCCCGCCGGGCCCGGCGGACGGGGCGGGGCCGGCGGGGCGGCAGACGGGGTGGGCGGGGCCGGCGGGCGGGGCCAGAGCAGGACGGACCGGCGGGGCGGCGTCCTGCGGAAACGGTCCTGCCGACCGGCCGGGGGACCCACCGCCGCGCCTGTGCAGCAGCGGGCGGACGACTGCCTACCATCACGAACCGGGCAAAACGCCCGTATCGGACGATGGTCCGTCACCTCCACCGGCCCGGGAGCGCCTATGCCGCCGTCCACCCAGTCCTCCGGCGCGGCGCCCTCGGCCCCGGCCGCGCCCGGGGGGCTGCACCGCCTCGGGTCGTGGTGCGCCCGGCACTTCGTGATCGTGATCGCGCTGTGGATCCTGGCCCTGATCGGCATCCAGGTGGCGAACCGGAGCGTCGGCGGGGAGTACTCGGACGACTTCTCGCTGTCCGGCAGCCAGTCGCAGAAGGGCCAGCAGGTCCTGCAGGAGCACCAGCCCGCCGCCGGCGGCACCAACGCCCAGGTCGTCCTGCACGACGGGCAGCCGCTCACCGACTTCCAGGCGCAGATCGAACAGGCCGTCACCGCGCTGCAGCAGCTCCCGCACGTGAACTCCGCGCAGAGCCCGCTGCCCCCGCAGGGCCAGCCGGCCCCGCCGAACGGGCCGCTGTCCACCGACGGCCTCACCGGCTACATCACCGTCCGCTTCGACACCAACCCCAGCACCCTGGGCGACGACTACCTGACCGAGGTGGACCAGGCGGTCGCCCCGCTGCGCGCGGCCGGCGTGGAGGTGGAGTACGGCGGCCCGCTCGGCGAGCTGGCCCGCCCCGCGCCCGACGACCGGACCAGCGAGGCGATCGGCTTCGCGGTGGCGATCGTCGTCCTGCTGATCGGCTTCGGCAGCCTGATCGCCGCCGGACTCCCCCTGATCACCGCCCTGGTGGCGGCGATCTGCGGCCTGGGGGCGCTCGGGCTGCTCGCCGCGGTGTCGACCTTCGCCACGGTGGCCCCGACCCTGGCGACGATGATCGGCCTCGGCGTCGGCATCGACTACGCGCTGTTCCTGCTGACCAGGCACCGGCAGAACCTCATGGACGGCGTCGACCCGGTCGCCTCGGCCGGCCAGGCGGTGGCCACCAGCGGCCGGGCGGTGCTGGTCTCCGGCTGCACGGTCATCATCGCGCTGACCGGTCTCTCGGTCTCCGGCGTCTCCTTCATCGCCAAGCTCGGCGTGGCCGCCGCGGTCACCGTGGTGTCCGCGGTGCTGGGAGCGCTCACCCTGCTCCCGGCGATGATGGGCCTGATCGGCCGGAACATGGACCGCATCACCGTGAAGAAGCCGGTCGCCGAGACCGGCGCCGCGCCCGGCGAGGAGGTCACCGGCGTCTGGCACCGGTACGCCCAGCGGGTCGAGCACCGCCCGTGGTGGTTCCTGGCCGGCGGGCTGGTCGCGGTGGGCATCCTGACGATCCCGCTGTTCTCGATCCAGCTCGGCCACATCGACGACGGCGCCGACCCGACCTCGTTCACCGACCGGCGTGCCTTCGACCTGATGTCGGATGCGTTCGGCCCGGGGTCCAACGGTCCGCTGACCGTGGTCGTCGACCAGACCGCGGTGGCCGCGGACGCCCGGCCCGCCCTGCTGACCTCCGTCGAACAGGCCCTCACCGGACTGCCCGGCACGGCCAGCATGACGCCGTTCCAGACCAGCCCGGACGGCGTCGTCATCTACAACACCGTCATCCCGACCGACCGCCCCCAGGACGAGAGCACCACCAAGCTGGTCGGCAACCTGGTGGACACCGTGCTCCCGGACGCCGTCCAGGGCACCGGGGCGCAGACCTACGTGACGGGCACGACGGCCGGCCAGGTCGACTTCCTGGACATCGTCTCCGCCCGGCTCCCGTGGATCATCCTGGTGGTCGTCGGCCTGGCCTTCCTGATCATCCTGGCGGTCTTCCGCGGGCTGCTGATCGCGGTGAAGGCGGCCGTCCTCAACCTGCTCTCGATCGGCGCCTCCTACGGCGTGGTCGTCGCCGTCTTCCAGTGGGGCTGGGGCGGACCGGCGCTGGGCGTCTCCGGGACCGTCCCGATCGAGAGCTACGTGCCGATGATGATGTTCGCCATCGTCTTCGGCCTGAGCATGGACTACGAGATCTTCCTGCTCTCGCGCGTCCACGAGGCGTGGATCCGCACCCGCGACAGCGCCGGGAGCGTCGCGCACGCCCTGGAGATCACCGCCCGGGTGATCACCTGCGCGGCGCTGATCATGGTCAGCGTGTTCGCGGCCTTCATCGTCAGCGACAACATCGTCATCAAGATGATGGGCCTCGGCCTCGCCGTCAGCGTCCTGATCGACGCCACCATCGTCCGACTGCTGATGGTGCCCGCGGTGATGACGCTGCTGGGCCCGCGCGCCTGGTGGACGCCGCGCTGGCTGGACCGGATCCTGCCGCACATCGACACCGAGGGTGCGGGCGAGAAGGCCTGACGCCGCTGTCGGCCGGCCCCCACCCCGGGGGGGCCGGCCGTCGCACGTCCGCGCCGGGGGCGTCAGCGGCTCCCGGGGTCCGGCAGCAGGGCCGCCGCGGCGGCGAGCTCCGTCCGGGCCGCCTCCTCGGCCGCCCCGACGAAGGTGTGGCTGTCGGGACCGAGCGGGATCCGGACCGGCAGCGGACCGGGTTCGGCGACCAGCCGCAGGACGTCCCGGGCGAAGTCCTCCGGGCGGCCGACCGTCGGCAGGTCCGCCATGATCCGCAACTGCCCGCGCATCGGGTCCGTGTAGGGGGCGTAGACCGGGGAGCGCCCGGCCGCATCGGTGACCGAGGTGCCGTAGCGGGTCGCGTACCCGGCGGGCTCCAGCGCGGTGACCCGGATGCCGAACGGCTCGGCCTCCACGGCCAGCGCCTGCGTCATCCCCTCCAGCGCGTACTTGCCGGTGACGTACGCGGCCAGACCGGGGAAGGCCATCCGGCCCGCCAGGGACGAGACGTTGACGATGTGGCCGCCGCCCGCCGCCCGCATCACCGGCAGGACCAGCCGGGCCAGCCGCCAGGGCCCCACCACCAGGGTCTCCAGCTGGTCGCGCAACTCCTCGTCGCCGACCTCCTCGACGGTCCCGAAGACGCCGTTGCCCGCGTTGTTGACCAGCACGTCCAGGCCGCCGAGGCGGTCCACGGCGGTGGCGACCGCCTCCGCGCACTGGGCGGGGTCGCGGACGTCCAGCGCCACCGGCAGGATCCGGTCCCGGTGGTCGCGGACCAACTCCTCCAGCGCCACCGGTTTGCGCGCGGTGGCCACCACGGTGTCCCCCGCCGCGGCGGCGGCCGCCGCCAGCGCCTGCCCCAGTCCGGACGAACAGCCGGTCACCAGCCAGCGTCTTGCCACGCGGTACCCCCAGATCGTTGTCGGTCGCGTCGTCGTCGGTCGCGTCGTTGTCGGTCGCGACACACCCCGGCCCGCGCCCCGGCCGGGCGCCCGCGGCGGGATCGGCGCCGTGCCGGCCAACCGTGCCAGAGCCGGCCGCCCCCGCCCAGGGGTCGCGCAGCCCCGCCGCACGGCGCACGGGTGCGCCCGGGGGCGCGTACGGTCCGCGGGAGCGCGCGCCCGTCAGGCCGAGGCCGAGGCGGCGGCGCCCGCGTCCGCCTGCCCGTTCCAGTGGCCGACGAGTTCGGCGTAGTGCGGGGCGGAGGCGAGCAGCTCGGCATGGGTGCCCAGCGCCGTCCGCCCACCGTCCAGCAGCAGCACCCGGCGGGCCCGGGCGGCCGAGACCAGCCGGTGCGCCACCACGATCAGGGTGCCGGGGCGCTCCGCGAACGCCGCCTCGGCGCGCTCCTCGGCGACCGGGTCCAGATGGCAGGTCGCCTCGTCCAGCACCACCACCGCCGCGGCACTCGCATGGGTCCGCGCCAGGGCGAACAACTGGCGCTCACCGCTGGACAGTTCGGTCGCCGGGGCGGTGATCCTGGCGTCCCAGCCGCCCAGCCGCCCGATCACCGCGTCCAGGCCGACCGCCCGGGCCGAGGCCTCCAGCCGGGCCCGCGACGCGTCCGGGGCGAGGTAGGCCACATTGGCGGCCACCGTGCCCGGGAAGACGTACGCCTCCTGCGGCACCAGCGCCACCACCCGGCGGCGCACCTCCTCGTCCAGCTCCGCCACCGGGCAGCCGCCCAGCCGGACCGCACCCCCGGTCGGAGCCACGATCCCGGCGAGCAGCCCCGCCAGGGTGGACTTCCCGATACCGCTGGCACCCACCACGGCCAGGTGGTCTCCCGCCGGGACGTCCAGGTCGAGGCCGCGCAGGACCGGTTCGGCGTGCGGCCCGTACGCGAAGTCCAGGCCCTCCACCACGAGGTCCGTCCGCCGCAGCGCCGCGGGCGGGGACCCGGGCGCCCGCTCCCATCCGGCGGGCGGCTCCGGCGTGGACGGCTCCGGCGTGGTCGCCGCCTCCGCCAGGCGGTGCAGCACCACGCCCAGCTGGCTCCAGTACCCCGCCACCGCCCCGGCCATCAGCTGCAGCGCCGGGACGAGGTGCGCCGCGACATAGGTCGCGGCCCCGACCACGGCCCCCGCACTCACCGACCCGCGCTCCACCAGGCCCGGACCGGCGAACAGCAGGAGCAGCAGCGGCAGGTAGCCGCCCAGCAGCACGATCGGCACCCGCACCGCCGCCGCCAGCCCCACCCGCAGCTGCGCCCGGGCCGCCACCGCCACCTCCTGCTCCACCAGCGCGGCGGCCTGCCGCTCGACACCCAGCGCGGTCAGGTCCCGGGCCGCGCCCAGCGCCGCCCCCGCCCGGCCCGCCACCGCCTCCTCCGCGAGGACCAGCTCCCGGCGACGGGCCGTCAAGCGGCGCATCGACCACAGGAACACCGCCACCGCCGGCAGCAGCGGCCCCAGCACCAGCAGCGCCAGCACCGGGCTCAGCCCGGCCAGTCCGACCACGGCCGCCAGCAGCGACACCGCGAGCGGACGGGCGGTGCGCAGCAGCGTCCCGGCCAGGTTCCGGACCGTCTCCGTCTGACCGCTCAGCTGCGAGACGGCCGCCGACCCGCTGCTGCGCCCGGCCGCGGTGGCCCGCTCCAGGACGCCGTGCACCACCCGGCGCACCAGGGTGTCCCGCAGCCGCTCGACCACCTCCGCCAACGACGCGAACATCGCCCGCTCGGCGGCGGCCCGGACCAGGAACAGCCCGGCGAGCAGGGCGATCCAGGCCAGCCCGACGCCCGGGCGGCCGGCCAGGAAGCCCCGGTCCAGGGCCGCGGCCGTCACCCAGCCGGACGCCAGCGCGGGGGCGCCCTCCAGCGCCGACCAGCCGGCGATCCGGCGCAGCGGCGCGCGGCTGCCGCGCAGCCCGTCGGCGAGCAGCCGCGCCGCGGGGGCGCTGAGGCCGAGGCCCGTGGTCAGCGGTGGTCGACGGGGCACCGTTCCTCCTCGTGCTGCGGTGGCGTGGTCGGGCGGGCGGCGGTCGCCGGTGGGGCGGGGTGTCGCTCATGCCCGCCTGCCCGGGTTGTCGGCGGTGGCGGGGGTCCCGCCGGCTCTCCGCCCGGGGCCGTCTGCGGGGCCGGTGGCCCGGCGGCCGGATTCCGTTCCGCTGTCGGCCCGGGGCGCGGGGCGCTCACCGGTGCTCCGGTTGCGGGCTCGTGCTC
>NZ_JBSGXP010000060.1:0-45710 GCF_053610105.1 Kitasatospora sp. NPDC054939
GACGAGGGCGCAACACTTTTCAACTCTGTTCTTGGTGTTGGTTTTTTTTTTTAATCTCCCACCGCACCGGGGCCCCTCCGTCGTTTGGTCGCGCCGCGGGGCCCGACGGTGCACCACGTACTACCTACCGCTCAGGGGGCCGCGTTGGGACGGCCCCGGGACGGCCCCGGGACGGCACCGGGACGGCACCGGGGTCACGAGCAGCTGATGAGGAGCGAGGTGGCGACGGAGCAGGTGCGGGTGGCCCTGTCGTTGGCCGGGGTCGGGTCCGCCGGGGTGCTCGCGGCACGGACCGCCGTCAGGGCGAAGGTCCGGCTGAGGTTGAGGAGGGAGACGTGGACGGAGACGTGCCGGGTGACGCTGCTGCCCACCGCCACCGGGCCGGGGATGTCACAGGTCAGCTTCCCCGCGGCGATGGTGCAGTCCGAGGAGGTGGCCGACAGGCCCGCCGGCAGGTCGGCGGTCACCTTGACCGAGGAGGCGTTCGCGGCGCCGTTGTTGGTCAGGGTGACGGTGTAGTCGACGCGGCCGGTGAGCAGTCCGCTGACGGGCTTGGCCGTGAGTGCCACCGCCAAGTCGGCGGTCGGTGCGACGTAGGTGAAGCGGGCGGCGGCGCCGACGGCGGAGGTTCCGCCCGGGGTGGTCACCCGTACGTCGACGGCTCCGGCGGCCGAGGAGGCCGGCGCGGTGGCGGTGCAGCTGGTGGCGGTGCAGGAGACATCGGTCGCGTTGCCGGCCGCGCCGAAGGAGATCGCCGTGGCACCGGCGAGGTCGGTGCCGGTGATGGTGACGGCGGTGCCGCCGGCCTGCGGGCCGGAGGCGGGGCTGACCGCGGTCACGGCGGGAACGGGCAGCGGAAAGCCGAGGACGGTCACGGAGTCACCGGTGAAGTCGGTGAGGTAGCCGCGGCGCCCGTCGGCGGTGAGGGCGAGTGTGAACGGGCTGGCCCCGACCGGCACGGTGGCCGAGACGGTCCTGGTCGCGACGTCGATGACGCTGACCGTGTCGTCGGCGTAGTTGGAGACGTACGCCTGCCGCCCGTCCGGGGAGAGGGTGACGGCGAAGGGGTTGGTGCCGACTGTCACGGTGTCGGTGACGGCGTTGGTGGCCGTGTCGACGATGCTGACGGTGTTGCCGTCGCCGTTGGAGGTCCACAGCCGGGAGCCGTCCGCACTGAGCGCGAGGCCGAAGGCTCCGTGGCCGATCGGCACATGGGCACTGACGGTGTTGGTCGCGGTGTCGATCACGTCGACGGCCTGGGCGCCGGAGGCGGCCACGTAGGCGCGGGCACCGTCCGGGGCGACCACGACGCCGTGCGGCTCGGCGCCGACGGGCACGGTGGCGGTGACCGTGGCGGTGGCGGTGTCGAGCACACTGACCGTGCCGGAGGCGGTGTTGCTCACGTACGCCCGGGCGCCGCCGGGCGCGAGCGCGACGCCGAACGGTTCGGCGCCCACGGGCACCGTCGCGGCGACCGTCCGGGTGGCGGTGTCCACCACGCTGACGGCGTTGTCCTGGTGGTGCGTCAGGTAGGCGCGGGCGCCGTCCGGTGCGAAGGCCACGGTGTAGGAGCCGCTGCCCGCCTGGAAGGTGCCCGTCACGGCGTTGGTCGCGGTGTCCAGCACGCTCACGACGCCCGTGTTCTGGCTGGTCACATAGGCCCGTGCACCGTCCGGTGCCACGGCGACGCCGGCCGGGTAGGGCTCCACCGGGATCGTGGCGTTCACCACCGGCGCGGGCGTCGCTGCCACGGCCGTGCCGGGCTGGATCACCAGGACGCCGGCGAACGTACCGCCGGCGACCAGGGCCGCAAGGGCCCGGGAGGAACGCAGTCTCACTGAACTCTCCAATTCGCAGGAAACGGACCACCCCCGTGGAACCACCTCGCCCCGGTCGACGCACCCATCAGTGGCATCACCGGGACCGCACGAAGCGTAGGGATGATGCTGACGAACCATCAGGAGTTGACGGAGATTGTCGTGAAATGTTCGACCTACGGAAAGGTTCCGATCGGAAGCAGTCAGCGGCCCGACAGGCACCCGAGCGGCCCGGGACACCGCCGCGGCAGCGGCACCGGCAGGTCGGCCAGCGCGCTGCCGCCCCCCGCCTCGAAGGGGACGCCGGGGTTCGCATCCGGAGGCGTGACCGCGGGCACGACCCCGGCCTGAGGGCCGGCACATGTCGAGCGCCACGGACTGCAACCGGGGGCCGCCTCATCGGGCCCGGCGGCAACCCGGGAGGGTGTCGACGCGGGCTCCGCAGCTGGGACCCCCGCGACACCCAGGCATACATGGGGACGGTGACCCTTGACGTCGCCCGGATCGCTGCCCTCGCGCCCGGCGAGGTACTGACGGACCGGGGCCCGAAGACCCGGGAGTCCTTCGAGAAGGACGCCCGGACGGCCTGCTGATCCCGCCGACGCGGACGGGACCGGCAGGATCGCGGCGGCCCCGCGCGAGCGCCCCCGACCGCCTGACTGGAGGTGCGGGGGCCGTCACGCGCCGCGATCGTGGTCGGTATGAACCCGAGAACCGAGTCCGTGCCCTCCCGCCCCGGCGGGATGGCGGGTGGGGGCGCGAACGAGCGGCTCGCTCTGGTCGCGATGATGTTCGCCGTCGCGATGACCTTCATCGACCAGACGATCGTCTCGATCGCCGCGCCGGACATCACCCAGGAGCTGCGGCTCTCCTCCTCCGGGATGCGCTGGGTGGTGAACGCCTACCTGCTCTCCCTCGCGGCGTTCTTCGCGCTCGGCGGACGGCTGGCGGATCTGCTGGGGCACCGGCGGATGGTGCTGGTGGGCACGGTGGTGTTCGTGGTCTCGTCGGCGATGTGCGGGCTGGTGCCGTCGGGTGACGGCGCGCTGACCTGGCTGGTCTGCTTCCGCGCCCTGCAGGGGCTGGGGGCGGCGCTGATGTTCCCGGCCGCGCTGGCCGTGGTGATCACGGTGTTCCCGGTGGAGCGGCGCGGTGCGGCGCTGGCGCTGTTCTTCGGGGTGTCCGGCGCGCTGACGGCGATCGGTCCGCTGCTCGGCGGCTGGCTGACCGACTGGACCTGGCGTGCCATCTTCTGGGTGAACGTGCCGGTGGCCGTGGTCGCCGTCGTCCTCACCCTGATGGCGCACATCAGGGACGTACCGCGCCGCGAGCCGCTCGACGTGACGGGGGCCGTCCTGGTGGCGCTGGGCATGGCGCTGAGCGTGCTGGGACTCCAGCAGGCGCCGACCTGGGGGTGGACGAGCGTCGCGACCTGGGCGTGCCTCGTGGGCGGCGCCGCCGTCCTGGCGCTGTTCGGCGTGTTCGAGCTGCGTCAGGGCCATCCGCTGGTGAAGCTGCGGGTGTTCGCGGACCGGGCGTTCGCCGCCGACAACGCGGTGCTGTTCTTCGCGATGCTGGCCTTCGTCCCGGTGTTCTTCTTCGCCTCGGTGTACGCGCAGGTCTCGCTCAGTGCCTCGCCGAACCAGGCGGCGCTGTACCTGCTGTACTTCTTCGCCGGGTTCGCGATCGCCTCGCAGTGGGGCGGGCGGATCCTGGACAAGCGGGGGGCCCGTCCGGCGATGAAGATCGGCACGATCGTGGGCGCCGTCGGCTTCGCACTCTGGGCCGACAAGCTCACCCACCTCTCCATGCACGACCAGTGGCCGTACGCGGCGCTGGCCGGCGCCGGTATCGGCTTCCTGCTCGCGCCGGCCTCGACCGACGCCGCCAACCGTGCCATCGACGCCTCGTACGGGGAGGTCACCGGCATCACCCAGACGGTCCGCAACTACTCCGCGGCGCTGGGCATGGCGGTGTTCGGCACGGTCCTCACCCACGTGACCGTGGACCGGGTGGACGAGACGCTCCGCGGCAAGGGGCTGCCGGCGGCCGAGGCGCAGAGCGCGGCCGAGGAGGTGGCCCAGCTGATCGCGGGCCAGGGCGACGGCCGGGCCCCGACCGGCACCGGCCCGGTCGCCGAGGCCGTGCAGGGTTCGCTGCGGGACATCCAGCTCGACTTCGCGGAGGCCAACCAGGTCGTGTTCTACGGCATGGCCGGCGCCCTCGCGGTGGCGTTCTTCTGTGCGCTCCTGCACCCGGGCACCCCGCCCCGCCCCGCCCCGCCCCGCCCCGCCCCGGTCAGTCGAGGCGGACCTGGCCGCCGCGGTCCAGCTGGTCGAGGAAGCCCCAGGACGCCTCGTTGTTGCGCAGGTTCGGGGTCAGGTTGCCGCCGCGGCCGCCGGGGACGTAGTTGACGTCGCCGTAGAACCACGGGTAGACCCAGACGCCGAGCGTGGAGTTGGTGGCGTTCTCCACGGAGGCGGCGTTGTTGCGGACCTTCTGGCCGTAGCCGGCCGAGCCGTAGGCGTCCTTCTTCCAGAAGGTCTCGGCGATCTCGCCGTCCTGCACCGTGTACTCCATCGTCATGGCGCCCTCGGCATCCGGGGAGTAGTAGATGCAGACGGTGACGTAGGCGCCGTTGCTGTCCTTGCAGCGGACGGGGTTGCTCCAGGTGCTCCACCCGTTGATCCAGGTGGCGGTGTCGGCGTTGGCGGGGCCCGCGCCGGTGAGCATGGTGGTGCCGGCGATGGCGAGGGCGGCCGCGCCGGTGGCCAGGCGGCGGCCGGTGGTCTTCAGCTTCATCGGGAGGTGTGCTCCTTCTGGGTGTCGGATCGGGTGGGTATCCGATCGGATCGGTGTCGGATCGGGTATCCGACCGGATCGGTGTCGGATCGGGTGGGTGTCGGATCGGAGTGGTGTCCGGTTCCGCCCGGCGGGCCGGGCGCGGCGGCGAACGCCGGGGCCGCCGGGGTGGCGGGCCCGGCAACTCCCCGTCCGCCGTCGGGACGGGCGGGGGCGCATGGGACGGCCGGGAGTGGCCGGTGGTGGGCCAGGGGTGGCCGGGTGATCCGTGGAATCGGGAACGGTCAGGGGCGGGCCGGTTCGCTGGACGACCAGTCGTGGCCCAGCAGCCGGGTGAGCGCGGCCCGCTCGGCCTCCAGGGACGCCTTGACCGTCGCCAGTTCGTTCGCGCGCCGGGTGATCGCCGCGTTCTGCAGGGTGGACTCGGCGGCGAACCAGATGCCCGCCAGGTTGGTGCGGCGCTTGCACCCGGCGTCCGCCACGGCCTGGGCGATCTCCGCGGCGCTCGGGTCCGGGTCCTTCATCGACGGCACCGCGGCGGGCGCCTTCAGCGGGTCTGGGGTGTCGAAGCCCTGCTCCTTCATGCAGCCCGCCCAGGCGGTCACGGCGGCGACCACCTCGGGGGCGGAGCGCGACTCGGTGAAGCTCGCCGCCTTGATGTCCGTCACCACCCCCTGCAGTCCGCTCCCTGGTCCCTGCGGACCGCCCGCCGCGCCCGGCAGGACCCGGTCAAGCTCCGCGAAGCAGCCGCCCTCGGGCATCGGCCTGCCCCGGAAGGAGGTCACCCGGGACCCGCGTGCCGGATCGATGCCGAGCAGCGCGGTCTGCGCGGCCACCGGCAGGGCGGAGAGCGCGATCGGCCGGTCGGCCGCAGGCGCGTCACCGGAGAGCCGGGGGACGTGGTAGCCCCAGCGGGCGGCGGACTCGGCGTCGGTGATGCCGTAGCGGCGGTTCATCACGGTGAAGGCCGCGGTACCGGGACTGTCCGGCCCGGGCTGGGCCGGCACCGGGTGCTTGAGCCCATACCGCTTCATGCACGAGCCGGTCGCGGCCTTGCGCACCCAGTCGAACTGCACCGACTGGAGCGGCGTCAGCATGAACTGCTCGATCGGCAGGTGCAGTTCCGCGGCCACCGCCTCGGCCGAGGGCGTGGCCACCGGCCCGGTGGGCGGCGGCACGATCGCCGCCGCGCTCGGCCGGCCGGGCTTGGCTGGCGCACCGGCGCAACCACCGAGGACGGCGGCCGCGGCCACCAGCACCGAGGCCGGAACGAGGGCCCGGCGGACCCCGGCGCGAGGACGGCAGCGCCCCGGGCTCGGGTCCCGGTGCGGCGGCGTGGCGGACGGCATGGCGGATCGCTCCCTGGTGCGGAGGTGACGGAGGTGCCCCGCACCGTCCGACTCATGACGCGGCATGAGGTGGCATGACGTGGCATGACGTGGCATGACGTGCCGTGACGCGACGTGGCACGACGTCGCATCGCACGGGGCGGAGGAAGGGGCTGCGCGGCCGGTTCGGGGCCGAGCGGATGCCAGCGTAGGTCGGCCGGTACCCCCGGTGATCACGCCCGGATGCCGGCCCACCGCGGACCACCGCGTCCCACCCCCGCTGAGCTGCGCTGTGGGACGCCGTCTCGCATCCGGTTGGAGACGTCCCACGGCAGCGCCCCACGGGCGCGGGCCGGCGGGGACGGTCCCGCGGAGCCCTCCCCGGAGCCGTCCCACGGGGCCCTCGCGGCGACGACTCCGCCCGTTCGGGAGGTCCGACCGCGCGCCGGGGGAACCACCGGTCCACCGGTTCGCCTCCGTACTCATGACGCGGCCCTGACCACGACGGCAGTCGACGGTCCCGCCCGGGCCGCGGGGAGAGACCCGACCGGAGGAGAGCGAGACCCTGTGATCGTCTGGATCAACGGCCCGTTCGGCGGCGGCAAGACCACGCTCGCCAAGGCCATGCTGGAAACCCTGCCCGACGCCGTCCTGTTCGACCCCGAGTGGGTGGGCTACGTCCTGCGCGGGACCTTCCCGGGCAAGCGCCGGGACTTCCAGGACTTCCCGGCCTGGCCGCCCCTGGTCGCCGAGTTCGCGATCCGCTGTCACGAGGAGAACGACAGCCGCCCGGTCGTCGTCCCGATGACCCTGTTGCGCCGTGACTACGCCGTCGCGATCCACTCCCGCATCCGGACGGCCGGGGTCCCGCTGCGCCACCTGCTGCTGCACGCCGACGCCGCCGTGGTCGGCGCCCGCATCGAGGGCAGCACGGAGTGCCCGGGCGACGAGGCGGCCAGCGAGCAGGTCCGCGCCTTCCGACGGAGCAGACTCGGCGACTACACGGAGGCGTACGGGCAGTGGCTCGCCGCCGACGCCGCCGTCATCGACACCACCCACCTGACGCCCGACCAGGTCGCCGCCCGGGCCACGGGCCTCGTCGCCGCCCGGTAGGGACTCCGCACCCCCGCTCGAACGGGCGGGGGCCGGGCAGGGGCGAATCCCGTTGTGCATCGCCGTCGGATCGCGTAGCAAGTCCGGTTCGCCGTCACGGGTGATCCGGCGGGACGGCTCCGGACCGTCGGCCGGGTGCTCGCCTCGACCCCTCGCGGTGGCCCGTGCGCACGCGCGGGTGACCGGCGACGCCAGCCTGGCCCTCCGGGTGTACCACGACATCCTGGACCGGGGGCCCGGGGTGCCCTGGAGCCGGATCGAACTCGCGGCGCTGCACGGGGTGGTGGACCTCGGCCCCGCCGCCCGCACGCCGGCACCGCTGCTGCGGGCCTGCCGGGACCGGGACGAGCGGATCACCGGCAACGGCGGCGGCGGGCGCAGCATCGCGCTGGACGACGAGGTACGGGAGCTGGCCGGGGCCGTGCTGACCGCCCTGCCGCCGGGCTGACCCCGACCGAACCGACCCCGCCCGAACCGACCCCGAGCGGAAGGCCCGCCCGAGCGGCCCACTGGGCTGTTCGGGCGGGCGTCCGGTCGTGGCCCGCCCGGTCGGCCGGGGCCGGGCGGGAGCGCGTGGTACCCCTGCTGTGCACCCGCGCCCGCCCTGCACCGAAAGGGGTACCGATGGCCGTTTCCCGTACCGTTCGCCGCCTCGCCGAGGCCGCCGCCGCACTCGTGCTCGCCGCCTCCGTCGTCCCCGGCCCGGCCTGGGCCTCCCCCGTCATCGGAACCGCGGCCGGCAGCACAGCCGGAACCACGGCCGCAGCCGCCGGCGGTCGCGCGGTCCTCGAACCCTCGTGGCCCGTCGAGGACTTCCCGCCGCAGGTCGACCGGGCCTGCCTCATCTGGCGCGAGCTCGGCTGGCCCACCAGCCGGCGGGCGGTGGACTTCCGCATTCCCGGCCCGGAGTTCATCCGCGGCAGCAACCCGTACGGGAACCGCAGCGGCGACCTGCCGGCCGGCGGCGCCTACCACGAGTACGACGTCAACCCGCGCCCGGCGCCGACCACCCACCGCGACGCCGAGCGACTGGTCCGCGACGAGGCCACCGAGCAGGTGTGGTACACCGCCGACCACTACGCCAACTTCCGCGAGATCGGCAGCGGTTGCTGACATGACGGACGGCTCCGGCCCCGAGGTCGCGTTCACCACCCGCTGGGACCTCGTGCCGGGCCGTACGTGGGCCGGGTTCGCCGCCGCCGACCGGCAGCTGCGCCTCGTCCACGGCGGACGCTGTCGCACCCGGGCCGCGCTCTTCGACGAGTGGGCCCGGGTGCTCGGCTTCCCCGACTACTTCGGCCGCAACTGGGACGCCTTCGAGGAGTGCCTCGCGGACACCCTCCGTCCGCCCGGCGGCGGGGAGACCGGGCCCCTGCTGGTGCTGGTCTCCGCCGCCGAGGGACTGCTCGCCGACGAGCCGCCCGCCCAACTCGCCACGCTCCTGGCTGTCCTGGACGCGGTGGCGACCGCCGGGAGTAACACCCCCGCTCCCCCGCTGCGCGTACTGTTCGTCTCCGACCCGGGCGCCGAACCCGCAGCCGCTGCGGGTGCCGAACCCGCCACCACCACCGCTACCGGCACCGGCACCGGTCCGGGCCCCCGGGCAGCCGTGACGGCCGCCGAGCGGCGGCTGCGGGCGGCCGGCGAGGCGATCTGACCGGCACCGGAGCCCCGCCAGCACCTCGTCGGCACTCCCCAGAGGATCAGCCGGCCTGCTCCAGCAGCAGCTTCGCGGCCACTGCCGCCCCGTCCGCACGGAACGCCTCCGCCACGGCCACGGCCCGCTCACCCGTGCCAGGGGCCAGGGCGACGCCGAGCGCGGCCGACAGGGACTCGACGGTCGGCGTCGGCCCGTCGTGTGCCGCCCCGATGCCCAACTCGGCGACCCGCGCGGCGAAGTACGGCTGGTCCGCGCCCTGGGGCACCACCACCTGCGGCGCGCCGGACCAGGTGGCGGTCGTCGTGGTGCCCGCCCCGCCGTGGTGCACGACCGCGGCCACCCGGCGGAACAGCGCCTGGTGGTTGACCTCGCCGACGACGAAGCAGTCGCCCCGGTCGTCGACCAGCGTCAGGTCGGCCCAGCCGCGTGAGAGCACCGCCCGCCGGCCCTGCGCGCGGACCGCTTCGACGGCCGCCCGGGCGACCTCGGCCGGATCGGGCACCGGGATGCTGCCGAAGCCGACGTACACCGGCGGATCACCGGCGTCCAGGAACGCCACCAGGTCGGCGGGGAGCGGGCGTTCGTCCGGCAGGACCCAGGCCCCGGTCTGGACGACGTCGAGTTCCGCCGGCTGCACCCAGGGGGCCAGCACCGGGTCCGCGGCCAGCCACGGGCGGTCGGTGAAGACGTGGTCGCGGACGTCGTCCACGGGCGGCAGGCCGATCGAGAGCCGGTGGCCGTTGACCGCCTCCCCGAACACGTCCTGCGCGTCCCGGGCGTCGCGTTCCCACAGCTCCCGGTTGTCGGTCACCCCGGGCGGGAGCGGGCGGCCCGGGCGCGGCATCGGCGGGTGGTGCGGCGAGGGCAGGCTCACCGGCTGGTAACTCGCGTACACGTAGCGGATGCCCAGCTTCTCGGCCGCCGCCTTCACCCCGGCCACGGCCGGGACCAGTCCGGTCGCCACCAGTACCTCGCAGCCCTCGGCCGCCGCGGAGACGTTCTCGTAGAACGCGGCGACCAGCTCGGCGGCCCGCTTGGGCACGCCGCCCGGCGTCGGCGGCACCTTGCCGGTCACCAGGTCGCGCACCGACATTCCGGTCGGGACCATCTCGACGCCGACGCCGGCCAGCCGCTTCGCGAACTCCTCGTCCGGCGGCGCGCAGACCCGCACCTCCGCACCGAGGTCGCGCAGTCGCACCGCGAGCCCCACCAGCGGCTCGACGCCGCCCCGCGAATCGTAGGCCGCCAGCAACACGCGCATCTCGTGACTCTCTTTCCCCTCGGGTTCCGGCTTCAAGAGATGATTGTGCGTCACCCCGGGGATCTTGCCGCAAGCCCCGGGGGGCGCTATAGCTTGGGGATGGCGGCGGAGCGCTACGGCAGCTCGGGGTTCCAGGCCACCGGGCGGTCGAACACCCGCCGGTCGGCGTCGAGCTTCAGGGACTCCGAAGAGGAACCCGTCGGCCCCGTCGAGGGCGGTCTCCGCCGGCAGCGGCTGCCCGTCACCCGCGGTGAGCCGGGCGTCGTAGGGGTGGACCGCGATCTCCTGGAGCCGGTGCCGGGCGACGGCGGCGCAGGTCTGCACCGACGGGCCCGGACGGTTCACCGCGGGGTGGTGGCGGCCGGCCGGAACGGCGCACCGTGGCCGGGGACGATCAGGTCCGCGGCGGCCAGGACGCGTTCGCGGGAGGCGCGCAGGACCTCGCGGTCCGGGGCGACGGGGTCGTCGGCCGGCCCCTCGGCGTGCCACCAGAGGTCGCCGGCGAAGGCCACCACGCCGGTGTCGGTGCCGGCCAGCAGCGTGATGTCCTCGGCGCTGTGGCCCGGGGTGCGGATCAGGCGCAGCGAGGGGGTGAGTTCGTAGCCCTCGGCGTCCCGGTTGCGCCACTGGTCGCCGAGGTACTCGACCTTGTGGTCGTGCACCCGGGCCCGCTCGAAGAGGCCGGCGTTCATGGTGTTGTCCGGGTGGTGGTGGCTGAGCACCACGTCGGTGATGTCGTCGGGGCCGAGGCCCAGTTCGGCGAGCGGGCCGAGGATGTCGTCGCGGCTGGCCACCATGCCGGGGTCGAAGATGACGTGCCGGCCGGCGTCGGAGACGTAGGAGACGGTGGCGGCGACGCCGGGGCCGGTGGAGCCCACGTAGCCGGTGGTGAGGACTGCGTATGCGGCGCTGCGGCCGAGCGGTGCGTCGTTGTTCATGGGATCGATCCTGCCGGGCCGGCGGGTCTGCCGACAGTGGCAGTGATGCCTGTGATCGCAGGATTCGTGCCAGCCGTGCGAGACTGCTGCCGTGTCGCCTTTCGTGAACGTCGCCGCCTACGTGCCGCCCGGCGTCGGCATGCTCGCCGTCGGGATCGTCGCCGAGGTGTTCGGCCCGCTCGGTGAGGGCCTGCCGCAGTTCGACTTCGCCCTGTGTGCCGAGCGGCCCGGCCAGGTGCCCACGGACTGCGGGGTGCCGCTCGCCATCACGCACGGGCTGGACCGGCTCGCCTCCGCCGACCTGGTGCTCGCGCTGCCGTGGACGGGCTTCCGCACCCCGCCCGGCCCCGCCGTCCTGGCGGCGCTGACCGCCGCGCACGAACGCGGGGCGCTGCTCGCCGCGCACTGCGTCGGTACCTTCGCGCTCGCCGCGACCGGGCTGCTCGACGGCCGGCGGGCGACCACGCACTGGCGGTTCACGGGTGAACTGGCCCGGCGGTACCCGGAGGTGGCGGTCGAGGGCGACGCGCTCTACATCGACGAGGGGCGGATCGTGACCGGCGCGGGCGCCGCCGCGGGTTTCGACCTCTGTCTGCACCTGCTGCGGCGGGAGCACGGCGCGGCAACGGCGAACGCCATCGCCCGGGGCATGGTGCTGCCCTCGCACCGGGACGGCGGGCAGGCCCAGTACCTGGCTGCGCCCGTCCCCCAGGACTGCGAGGACGAGCGGCTCGGCGAGGTGCTGGCCTGGGCCCGCGCGAACCTGCACGAGCCGCTCCCGGTCGCGGAGTTGGCGCGGCGGGCGATGATGAGCAAGCGTTCCTTCGCCCGCCGCTTCACCGCCGCGACCGGCACCACCCCGCACGCCTGGCTGAGCAGCATGCGGCTGACCCGGGCCGAGGAACTGCTGGAGACCACCGAGCTGCCCGTCGAGGAGATCGCCCGGCTGGTCGGCTACGGGAGCACGGCCGTGCTGCGGGAGCGGTTCGTCCGCCGCCGGGGAGTGCCGCCGCGCACCTACCGGCGGTCCTTCACGGGCACCCCGTAGGGGGCGCGGCCGCCGGGGGCCGCCGGCTACCCGGGGCTACCGGGAGCCCCTCAGAAGAGGTCCGTCTGGTGGTCGCGCCAGGTGTACCAGGGGCCGGACAGGTGGGTGTAGGTGTTGCGGGAGCCCGCCGTCGGCCCGTTGGGGAGATGCGCGAAGCCGGTGCCCTCGATGAGGTTCCCGGAGTCGATGTGGAGGTGCACGCCCTCCGGGCGCTTGTCCACGACGGTCACCCGGTAGGGGCCGATCCACTCCGGCCGGAACCCGCGCAGTTCGCCCGACGGCACCGCGGGGTCGGCGGCCGTCCGCTCCACGAAGGCGGTGAGGGCCGGGCGGCCGAGCGCGAACCGGGCCTGCTTCGGGACGTCGGCGACCAGCAGGCCGGCCGTGGCGGCCACCAGTAGCGGCACCACGGCCCACCGCCGGCGCCCCACCACGGCGGGCCGCTCCCGGCGGTCGGCACGGATCTCACGGGCGAACCAGACCGCCGGGAGCAGCAGTGCGCCGGCCAGTGCCACCGTCATGGTGCCGGTGTCGTACACCGGCAGGCTGAACGCCGTCAGGAACGCCGCGCAGACGAGGGCGCAGCCGACCAGCGCGGAGTTGCCCGGCGCACCGATCCGGTGGCGGTCGCGGTGGGCCAGGACGCCGAACGCCAGGAGGTAGGCCACGCCGGCCGCTGCGGCGACGGCCGACGGGCGGAGGCCGTCGGGCAGGGCGACCATCAGTGCCGTCCCCACGACCCAGACGGGCGCCAGGACGAGGGCGGCGGCGGCCAGGCCGAGCAGGGGCATCGAGGTGACGAGCGCGACGGCGGAGCCGAACGCGACCGGTCCGCGGTACCCGTCGACGAAGAGACTGCGCATCAGACGCGCCGGCAGTGCTGTGATCATGGATGGGTTCTACCAGACCACCGCGCCGGACCGTCGGCGGGCGTCCCGGCTCCGCGTCAGAACGGGAAGCCCTCCGCGAGGCCGTACAGCAGGAACGAGGACACCAGCAGCAGGCCGAGAGCCGCCAGGGCCGCCCGCCGCCACCGGGGGACGGTGGCGAGCGCGACGAGTCCGGGACCGCAGGCGAGTGCGGCGAGGTTCGGCGCGTCGGTCTCCGGGTAGCCGTGCGCCGAGAGCGGGCCGAGGATCGCCAGGACGTACGCCTGCAGGGCGAAGCTCGTCGGCACGGTGGCCGTCCGCGGACCGAGCCCGAGCAGGCGCAGCGCGACGACGAACACCGGAACGGTCACGGCGACCCAGACGGCGATCCCGATGAGCGGGTAGGGCGGCAGGCAGAGCGAGGCGGTGTCGGCACACAGGCGGGCGCTCTCCTGCTCGGCCCACTGCCACAGCCCGGTCGCCAAACCGCCGGTGAGGACGCCGGTGAGGGCGGCGCCGGCCACCGCGTAGGCCCTGTTCATGCGTCTGATCTCCCCGTTTCGGGTGTCGTCGGTGGGCGTCGGGCGTCCGGCACCCGACGCCCGACGCACAGTAGACACTGTCTACTCCATCTGGTAGACAGAGTCCAGGCGGATGATCAAGGTGCTGCCGGGGGGCGCCCGATGGCGTTCCGCACCCCGGCCGGCCCGCGCAGAGTCCGCACCACCCTCGGACGAAGGAGCCCAGCCCCGTGTCAGTCGAGCACCTCATCGACCGCGACATGCGCCACGTCTGGCACCCGTACGCCCCCATGCCCGCCACCGAGCGCCCGCTCGTCGTCGACTCCGCCCAGGGCGTCCGGCTCCGCCTCGCCGCGCCGTACGAGGGGGTGGACGAGGTGATCGACGCGATGTCCTCCTGGTGGGCCGCCGTCCACGGGTACCGCCACCCCGTCCTGGACGACGCCGTACGCCGCCAGCTCGACCGGATGAGCCACGTCATGTTCGGCGGGCTCACCCACGAACCGGCCGTCGAACTCGCCACCCGGCTGGTCGAGATCACCCCGGACCCGCTGGAGCACGTCTTCCTCTGCGACTCCGGCTCGGTCGCGGTGGAGGTCGCCGTCAAGATGTGCCTGCAGTACTGGCGTTCCGTCGGCCGGCCCGGCAAGACCAAGCTGGCCACCTGGCGCGGCGGCTACCACGGCGACACCTTCACGCCGATGGGCGTCTGCGACCCCGAGGGCGGCATGCACCGCATGTGGTCGGGCGTGCTCAAGCCGCAGGTGTTCATGGACCGCCCGCCGGCCGGCTTCGACGCCGGGGTCGACCCCCGCTACGCCGAGCACCTCGAGGACGTCATCGAGCAGCACGCGGACGAACTCGCCGCCGTCATCGTGGAACCGGTCTGCCAGGGCACCGGCGGCATGCGCTTCCACGACCCCGGCTACCTCCGGGTGCTGCGCGAGGCCACCCACGCCAACAACGTGCTGCTGATCTTCGACGAGATCGCCACCGGCTTCGGCCGCACCGGCGCGATGTTCGCCGCCGACCACGCCGGCGTCGCCCCCGACGTGATGTGCGTCGGCAAGGCCCTCACCGGCGGCTACCTGTCGATGGCCGCCACCCTGTGCACCGCCGAGATCGCCGACGGCATCCGGCGCGGTGAGTTCCCCGCACTGGCCCACGGGCCGACGTTCATGGGCAACCCGCTCGCCTCCGCCGTCGCCTGCGCCTCGATCGACCTGCTGCACGGCCAGGACTGGCAGGGCAACATCCGGCGCATCGCCGACCGGCTGGAACACGCCCTCGCCCCCGCCCGGAACGTCCCCGGCGTCCAGGACGTGCGCGTCCTCGGCGCCGTCGGCGTCATCCAGCTCGACCACCAGGTCGACATCCGGACCGCCACCGACACCGCCCTGCGCCACGGCGTCTGGGTCCGCCCGTTCCGCGACATGATCTACACCATGCCGCCCTACGTCTCCACCGACGACGACCTCGCCGCCATCGGCCGCGCCCTCACCGCCGCCGCCCGCACCGCCTGAGCCGGCCCGCCCGGCCGAACGCGCCCTGCCTCCCACGGACCCTTCGGCATCGACCCGTTCGAACACCCGCCCACCGTAGGGTGTGCAGTGCCGAGCACCGTCGACCACCTGGAGGAAGCCGTGCCCGCACCCCTGCAGATGAGGCTGTGCGCGATCACCCTGGACTGCGCCGACCCGGTGGCGCTCGCAGCCTTCTACCAGGAGGCCACCGGTCTCGACCCCCACCCGAAATCCGATGCCGAGTTCGCCGGCCTCAACGGGGCGGACGGGCTCTTCCTCGGGTTCCAGCGGGTCGACGGCTACCGGGCGCCCGACTGGCCCGGCCAGACCGTCCCCCAGCAGCTGCACCTCGACTTCACCGTCGACGACCTGGACGAGGCGGAGGCCCGGCTGCTGGAACTGGGCGCCACCAGGGCCAACCCCCAACCGCAGCCCGACCGCTGGCGGGTGCTCCTCGACCCGGCCGGGCACCCCTTCTGCCTGACCAGGAGCTGACCGCCGCTCACCCAAGCGGGAGGCACCGGCAGGAAATTCTTCGTCACCATACGGTGGGGGCACCCCACCTGCGGCCTCGTTCGCCGAAGAATCTCCTGTTCCGCTCCTCGCAACGCGGACCCCTCCGCCGACCGTCAGCGCGGGACGAGCCGGTCGATCTCCGCCACGGTCAGGCGTAACACCTCCCGGGCCTGCGCCTCCGGGAGGCGCCCGTTGAACCGGATCTCGACGAGGTACTGGCCGTAGCGCAGCCAGCCGAACCACCGTACGCACCCCTCGCCGTCGGGCCCGGAGGTGAAGCAGAGGTACGACTGCTCGTCCGCCTCCGGGCTGCCCTCCACCGCCAGCGCAGTCGGCCGCACCCCGTCCCGGTTGTGCCTGCGCCCGGGCGAGTTGAGGCGGTAGGCGATCCAGGCCCAGGTCGGCGACTCCAGCCGGATCACCGTCTGGAAGAACCCGTCCGTACCCAGGTCCCCGCCGGCTCGCTGGAAGGCCCGTTCCAGCCGGGCCTCCAGACCCCGCACCCCCGGATCGCCCGGATCGCGCTCCATCACCCGCGCCCACGGCCCTGGCGGCGGCGGGGCCTCCAGCAGGAGGCGCCGCGGCGGCGAGTCCCCACGCCACTGGCCCGCGAACGGAAGGTTCCAGGCCAGCACGCCGGCGATCAGCACCAGCACACCGGCACCGACGAGCAACCGACCGAGCCGCAGCCGCGAGCGCGGGTTCCGTCTCATGCCTCCACGGACGCCACGCCCGGCCCTCCGGTTGCCGTGCCCAACCGGAACCATCGGCGCAGCAGAACATCGACCCGGCGGGCGCCGAGGAGTACGTCGGCGGCGCCCCCCTGCTCGTACGCGGCACCGCGCCGGCGGTCGACGCCGGATCCGGCACACCGCTGGCGGAGGTCTTCCGCCGACTCGTGCCCGAGCACCGGGCGTTGCTGCTCGCCGACGAGGCGGAGCTGCGCTCCAGGATCCCCGCCGACCTGCCGGTCCTGCTGCGGTTGGACGCGTGGCACCAGCCCGACGACTTCGCGGAGACCCCGCCCAGCGAGCACGAGGGCTTCCGGATGATCGCGGAGGTCCTGGACTCCGGCGACCCCACCCGGTACCGGCCGACCGTACCGGCCAACACCCACTGGCCCCACTGGCCCGAGGCGGGCACCCTGTAGTCCCGACCACGCCGCCGCAGCGTCGGCACGCCCGCCACCGTACGAGCACTCCCCCGTGTCGTACCGGCCCGACCCGCACGCAGGAGCCCGGGCATGGCAACACTTCCGGAGATCGCGGCCCTGTTGGGCGAGCCCCGGTTCAACTGGTCGGACCCGGCACCGTGGACCGACCTGGAGCGGGAACTCGGCCTCGCGTTCCCGGCGGACTTCCGGGAGATCGTCGACGCCTACGGCTCGATCACGGTCAACCAGCAGCTGTACCTCACCCACCCCGCCGGTCATCTGCTGCACAGCCTGGGCAAGGACATCGAGCTGGATCTCGAACTCTGGCGCGACGAGGACATGGTCGAGTACCTGCCCAGCCCGGTGGGGGTGAACCCCGGAGAGCTGATGCCGGTGGCCTCGGCCACCACCGGCGAAGCGGTCTTCCTCCTCGTTCCCGACGGGCCGTCCGCGCCGTGGCGCATCGTGGTCCAGGAGTTCGACAGCCCAGCCTGGACCCTCCACGAACTGACCTTCAGTGACTGGTTCCTGGCCTATCTCATGGGCGAGGACGTGACGGTGTGCTCGCGCACCCTCGCCCCCGACGGCCCGACCTACGAGTTCCTGCCCTGACGGTCTGCACCGCCGGCAGTTCCCGCCCCGAGGGGGGTACCCCGCGCTCCCGCCCCCACTCCCCCGCGCTACCCCGCCGAGCGGCCGGACGGGGCCGCGCGGTGGAGCGCGAGGGCGAAGGCGCAGGCGGCGACGGTGAGGACGGCGATCGGCGGCACGGGCAGCAGGAGTACGGATATCGCCAGGCCGACCAGGGAGGCCGCGAGGCAGATCCAGCCGAAGGCCGTCCGGTGCTCGACGAGCGCGGGGGCGTGGCGGGCGACGGTGAGGGCCAGGAGTCCGCAGGTGACGATGAAGAGCGCCATCGCGATGCTGATGCCGTTGAACACGTCGAGAGTCGTGCGCTCCACGCCGAGCACGGTGAGCCCGGACTTCCGCATGGCGTCCTGGACTTCTCGCCGTTCCGGCGTCTGCGCGGCGAGTTCCATCGCACCGGAGAGCACGAGGTGGCCGGTGCCGAGGACCACGAAGCTGTAGGCGCCGACCCTGAACGGCCGGAGGGCGCCGGTCCGATGGGTCGGGCGGGTGCTGACTGCGGAGTTCACCGTTGCTCCTCGGCATCGGGACAGGCGGAGGCGTCCACACGGGAGAACCGAACGCCCGCACGCGGGAACCCGGCACCGCGCCACGGCACGTGACGGGCGCGCACAGTCGGTCGGGCGCTCCCACCCCTCCGATCCTCTACGTCTGTAGAGTACGCGGCGCACTCTACACCTCTAGAGTGAGGGGGTGTCCACACCTGACCACCGAGACCGCCCAGACCACCGGGACCACCAGGACCGCGACGACCGGACCAGCCGGAGCGGCCGCCGGGAGCGCCCGGACCGCCGCGACCTGATCGCCGACGCCGCCATCGGCACCGTCGCCGCCCTCGGGCTGCGCGGCCTCACCCATCGCGCGGTCGACACCGCCGCGGGCCTTCCGGCCGGCAGCACCTCGTACTACTTCCGCACCCGCGGCGCACTGATCGGCGCCTGCTTCCAACGGCTGGGCGCCCTCACGATCGCCGACGTGGACCACTGGGAGACCGTCCACGGGCGCCCGGACCCGGACACCGCCGCGGACCAGCTGGCCACCCTGCTGCACCACTGGCTCACGGCCGGACGGGAACGCCAGCTCGCCCGCTTCGAACTCAGCCTCGAAGCCGCCCGGCGCCCCGAACTGCGCGCGGACCTGGAGGCCGCCGGGATCGCCGCCCGCGCCCGGGCAGCCGCCCTGCTCGCCGCCCTCGGAGCCCCCCGCCCCGCCGCGGCAGCCGACCTGCTCGTGGCCTGGACCGACGGCCTCATGTACGACCGGCTCGTCGGCCCGCCCAGCCCGACCCGCGCCCAGCCCGACGTCGCCGAACTGACCACCACCGTCCGGCGCATGCTCGCAGCCGCCCTCACGGCCTGACCCCCGCCCGACCGTCGACCGGCGGGGCGGAATCGAGTGGCCGCGCGGCGCGCACGGCTGGGAGGGTGGGTCCATGAGTGATCGGGAGACGGCACCGGTTCCGCCCGGCCGCGCGGAGGTGGCGGCTCAGTGGCGCGCTCTGGTCGCGGGCGAGGTGACCCGCGAGGCCGCGCACGCGTGGGCGGTTCCGTGGGTGGAGGGCGAGGGGGCGTTCGCCGACTTCGAGGACCCGCTGGTCGTCACGGCCCTCCAGTACCTGCACGGGTTCGACCTCCGCCGGGATCCGGGCCGTCCGAATCTCCTGCGGCACGATCTTCTGCGGCACGGCGCAGCGGGCGAGGGCGAGTGGTGCCGCTCGCCGGACGACATCGCCGACGGCTTCGTCCGCTGGCAGGCGAAGTGCGCCGCCTACGATGCGGATCCGCAGGGCTGGTCACGGGCGGTGCGCGAGCAGGCGCAGGCTCTCGCCCGGGCCGAGGGGGCACGGCTCGGGCGTTGACGACCGGTCAGGTCCGGGCCGCGGTGACGACGGCCCCGGGGCGGGGCCGGTGCGGTTGCCGCAGCACGCCGACGCGGAGCCGGGCGGGCTTCGGCCGCAGCGGTGTCCGGCCGAGACCAGTCGGGCATGTTCCGGCCAAAGTGATCCCTTCACAGGTTGCACACTGGCTGCAACGGCGTCGGCCTCTGGCGGCACCGGACAGCGAAGGTCGGCCCGTACACCCGCCCCGGCTCGCCGATCCCGTCGGGCTTCCGTTCGAAGACCTCCTGGCAGACCGATTGCAGTGGCCTCGACTCCTGGTTCCTGGTTCCCGCTTCCTCGCCAAGGCCTGCGTCCGCCGCGCCCCCGTCAATCGGCGTTGACGACGGCGAACGCGGCCTCGCCGCGCCCGAAGGCGGCGAAGAGCTCCGGCAGGGACGCCGGGGCCGGGAGTCCCGACTCGATGAGGAGCACGGCCGGCTTCTCGCCCAGGTCGCCGTCGCCGTCGCCACCGGCCAGGAAGTCCGTCTCGATCTCCCGGCGCAGCAGCGTGACCCGCCCGTCCATGCGCCCGTCCACCCGCCCGGCGCCGTTCAACGCCTCCAGGCAGGGGCGCAGGGCCTCATTGCGCGCCACCGCCTGGTCCAGCACGTCCGGCCAGGCCGCGATGCTGACGGCGAGTCGGGGGCCGGTGCGCTCGTAGCGGGCCCACAGGTCTCCGGGAAGCAGGTAGAAGACCCCCTCCTCGCCCTCGTGGCCCGCCCCGGTCAGATCGGCGACCAGGCGCTCGCCCGGGTCGTCAGAGTGCAGGTCGACGGCGATCAGCACGCCCTCGTCGTCCGGACCGAACGGGGGGACCGCCGTGATCCAGATCTGCGCAGCATCGCTCATGCCCGCCATCCAAGCAGGGCCCGACGACAGCCGGACGGAAACGCGATCAGGGCCGGCCAGCGACGACCGGGGCCGGACAGCGAACGGGTCCGGCCGCGCTCGGGGGTTCGCGGCCGGACCTGCTGAACACCAGAGTGCGGCGCAGCGCCCGCGCCGGCCACTCACCGTACGCCATCGGTGCACGCACCGTGTCCGGGCCGGGTCCCTCGCGCACCCCGTCCCATCCCCGTCCCGTCGCGCACCCCGGTCCGTCGCGCACCCCGGCCCGTGGCTGTTCGTCGCCGTGGCCTGGCCGCACACCGCCCTGGCCCGCCGGGCCGAGCCGCCGCCCACCGGACCGAGCCGCCGGGCGCGCGGGGATCCAGCGGGCGGCGGTCGTCGCGGCCCTGGAGCTGCTGCACGAGCTGCGCACGAGGTGCTGCGCCCACCGCGGTGAACGTCGCCGGAGCGCCGTACGGACGGGCCGAGCAGCTCGGTCACAGGGCCGGGGGCCGGGTCTCCTTCCCCTCCGGCCCGGCGAGCACCGCGGCGCTCACCGCCCGGTGCCAGGCGGTCAGGGTGCGGGCCTGCTCGTCGGCCCGGGCCGACAGGCGGTCCAGGTCGGCCCGGTCGAGCCGGTCGTCGGTGTCGGCGATGGCCCGCAGCGCCCGCCACAGGGCCGCCTTGCCCTCGACCCCGATGCGCATCGTCTCCAGCTCGATCAGGTCGCTCAGCGGGGCGCGGCGGACCAGCGTGCCGTTGGGCTTGAGGCGTCCCAGGCGCTCACCCGCCAGGCCGAGCCAGGTGCGGTAGTGCCGGACGGGGACCTGCAGGCCCTCCATGATCCGGACCAGGTCGTCCCGGTCCTGTTCGATGTCGCGGGCCAGCCGGTGCAGCTCGGAGGCCCGGCGACTGCCCGGGTGGGTGCGGGCCATCCGCCGGGCGAGCGCTGCGCCGCCGAAGGCCCCCGTGAGGTGGTCGTTCAGGTAGATGTGCAGGGGCTCGGCCAGCGGTTGGGGCGTTCTCATGGCGACTCCTCCCTCTCGCCTCCCCATCGTCCCCCGGGTGGCCGTCCCGGCGCGCGGTGGCCGGACGGGCGGGGCCGCCGGATGATCGGAGATGGCGCACACCTTCCGGAAAGGGCCCGAGCATGTCCGGAGCATCCGACTCCCGGCGGGGCGCGGACAGTCCCGATGGACCGCCCCTGCGTGTCACGACCACCGAACGCACGGTGCGCACCGTGGTCTGCCGGATGGAGGGCGAGGCCGACCACGAGGGCCGGCTCGCCCTGGAGCGAGCCCTGTCGGAGGCCGTCGCCGCCAGGCCCACGCTGCTGGTCGTCGACCTGGGCCCGCTCACCTTCGCCGACTCGGCCTGCCTCAACGCCCTGCTGCACACCCACCACGAGGCCGAGGAGGCCGGCGTCTGGCTCGTCCTCGCCGGCCCGGGCCCGCAGCTGCAGCGGCTCCTGTCGGTCACGGGTACGGACGAGGTCTTCACCGTCCGCTCCAGCCTCCACGCGGTGATCGGCACCAGCACCGCATAGCACGCAGGCTCCGCCCGGCGTCGTCGAGGCCGCCGAACCGCCGCCGAACCGCCACCGATCGAAGTCCGGCCGCTCGCGCTCCCGGAGCCACCGGTCCGGAAACGCGGCGGCCTCGGCATGCTCACCCGCCCCCGCCCCCGCCCCCTGCCCCTGCGGCACGCGGGAGTCCCGCACGGACACCAGGACGACCGCCCACCGCCCGGGTCCGGCCGTGACCCCGCCGCGGAAGCTCGACGCCGGCGAGACGTCGGGGCTGCTGCGCGAGGTCGGCGGGGGGCCGAGCAGTCTCGAACCCCCCGAGGACGACGCCCCAACTCTGCGCCTCCATCGACCTGTTGTACGCCACGAGAATTGACGAACGATCAACTCGCTTTCACCGACGCCGTCATCACGCTGAGCAGGCGGGGGCGAACATTGTCCTGAACAAGCGCATCGCTCGGTAGACGATCCGTCAAACAGCTGTTCCGCACGGGATGTAGGCACTACGGTCCCGACGAGAGTCGCCCCCTCGTCCCTGCGGGAGTCAGTGCATGCAGACCCGAAGTCGGCGGACCCCTGTCGTCCGACGCCTGTCCACCGTCCTCGCCGGCCTGCTCCTGGCCGCCGGAACCGGCCTGACACCGCCGGCCGCGGCGCACGACGACCCGGACGATCCGACCCACAGCCGGGCCTCGCACTTCGCGCAGGTCGCGCTGGCCAGGGGCGAGGCCGAGGTCGGCGAGCCGATGTCGCTGGCGGTGCTGCCGGACCGCTCGGTGCTGCACACCTCGCGCGACGGGACGCTGCGGCTGACCGGCCCGGCCGGGGACACCCGGGTGGCGGGCAGCCTGCCCGTCTACTCGCACGACGAGGAGGGCCTCCAAGGGGTCGCCGTCGACCCGGACTTCGCCACCAACCGCTTCGTCTTCCTCTACTACGCGCCCCGGTTGTCCACCCCGGCGGGCGACGCCCCCGCCACCGGCAGTGCGGCGGACTTCGCGCCCTGGGAGGGTGTCAACCGGCTCTCCCGGTTCGTGCTGCGCACGGACGGCACCCTGGACCCGGCGAGCGAGCGGAAGGTCCTCGACGTGCCCGCCACCCGCGGGATGTGCTGCCACGTCGGCGGTGACCTGGACTTCGACGCCGCCGGGAACCTCTACCTCTCGACGGGCGACGACACCAACCCCTTCGCCTCGGACGGCTACACGCCGATCGACGAGCGGCCCTCCCGCAACCCGGCCTACGACGCCCAGCGGACCGCGGGCAACAGCAACGACCTGCGGGGCAAGGTGTTGCGGATCAAGGTCAACGCCGACGGCTCGTACGGGATTCCCGCGGGCAACCTGTTCGCCCCGAACACCCCGCGGACCCGTCCGGAGATCTACGCGATGGGCTTCCGCAACCCGTTCCGGATGTCCGTCGACCGGTCCACCGGCGCCGTCCTCCTCGGCGACTACGGCCCCGACGCCGGCACCGCCTCGCCCGCCCGCGGGCCGGCCGGGCAGGTCGAGTTCAACCGCATCACCCGGGCCGGCAACTTCGGCTGGCCGTACTGCACCGGCCGCAACGACCCGTACACCGCCTACGACTTCGCCACCGGCGGCTCCGGGCGGCCCTTCGACTGCGCGGCCCCGCGGAACACCTCGCCGCACAACACCGGCCTGACCGAGCTCCCGCCGGCGCAGCCGGCCTGGCTGCCGTACGACGGCGGTTCGGTGCCCGAGTTCGGGACCGGTTCCGAGTCGCCGATGGCCGGGCCGGTCTACCGCTACGACCCGGCCTCCACCTCGGCGGTGAAGTTCCCGCGGGAGTACGACGGGGACTTCTTCGCCGGTGAGTTCGGCCGCCGGTGGATCAAGCGGATCGGGCAGGCGCCGGACGGGTCGGTCCGGTCGATCGAGCCGTTCCCCTGGCAGGGCACCCAGGTGATGGACATGGCCTTCGGGCCGGACGGCGCGCTCTACGTCCTCGACTACGGCACCGGCTACTTCGGCGGCGACGCCAACTCGGCGCTGTACCGCATCGAGTACCGCTCCGACGCGCTGCCCCCGGCGGCCCGGGTCTCCGCCGACCGCACCTCGGGGACGGCGCCGCTGACCGTCGCGTTCTCGTCGGCCGGTTCGGGCGACCCCGGGGGCGGCCCGCTGGCCTACGCCTGGGACTTCGGCGACGGCGCCGGCTCGACGGCCGCCGATCCGTCGCACACCTTCGCGGCGAACGGCCGGTACCAGGTACGGCTGGTGGTCACCGGCCCGTCCGGGCTGACCGCCTCGGCCGGGGCCACGGTGACGGTCGGCAACACCGCGCCGACGGTCACCCTGGAGCTGCCCGCGGACGGCAGCGTCATCGACCCCGGCGAGGCGGTGCCGTACCGCGTCACCGTCAGCGACCCCGAGGACGGTGCGATCGACTGCTCCCGGGTCCGGGTCTCCTTCATCCTGGGCCACGACAGCCACGGCCACCCGCAGACCTCGGCCACCGGCTGCAGCGGCACCGTGCAGACGATCGCCGACGGCGAGCACGATCCCAACGCCAACGTGTTCGGGGTCTGGGACGCCGAGTACACCGACGGGGGCGCGCCCGGCCAGCCGCCCCTCACCGGCCGCGACCAGGCGATCTCCCAGCCGACGCACCGCCAGGCCGAGCACTGGTCCGGCTCGTCCGGGATCACCGTCTACGCCCACGACGCGGCGCACGGCGGCCGGACGGTCGGGGACGTCCACCACGGCGACTGGATCTCGCTCGCCCCCTACCGGCTCTCCGACGTCGCCTCGCTGACCGTACGGGCCTCGTCGGCCGGCGCCGGCGGCACCGTCGAGGTCCGCACCGGGTCGCCGGACGGCCCGCTGCTCGGGTCGGCCGCCGTGCCGGTCACCGGCAGCTGGGAGTCCTTCCGGGAGATCGAGGTACCGCTGCGGAACGGGCCGGCCGGCACCACGGCGCTGTACCTGGTCTTCACGGGCGGCGCCGGGGCGCTGTTCGACGTCGACGACTTCGTCGCCCACCGGTCGCCGCCCGCCGGTCCGGTGCACGGCCCGGCGGGCAAGTGCCTGGACGTCGCCGACGCCGCCACCGCCGACGGCACCCGCATCCAGCTCTACACCTGCAACGGCACCGGGGCGCAGCACTGGACGCCCGGGCCGGACGGCACCGTGCGCGCCCTCGGCAAGTGCCTGGACGTCTCCGGCGCCGGGACCGTCGACGGCACCCGCATCCACCTGTGGGGCTGCAACGGCACCGAGGCCCAGACGTGGGTCCGCACGGCGGCGGGCGAACTGCGCAACCCGCGTTCCGACAAGTGCCTCGACGTCACCTGGGGCAACACCGGGGACGGCACCCCCGTCCAGCTCTGGACCTGCAACGGCACCGCGGCGCAGCGCTGGACCTTCCCGGCCTGACCGCGCTCCGGGGCGCCGGACGGGACCAGGCAAGGGGTGAGGGCAGGGGTAGGGGCAGGGGCGTCAGGGCAGGGCGGGGTCAGGGCAGTTCCTGCTCCGACCAGATCACCTTGCCCTCCCCCAGGTGCCGGGTGCCCCAGCGGCGGCTCAACTGGGCGACCAGGAACAGGCCCCGGCCACCCTCGTCGGTGGTGCGGGCGTGCTTCAGCCGGGGTGCGGTGCTGCTGGAGTCCGCAACCTCGCAGGTGAGCACCGCGTGCCGGATCAGCCGCAGCCGGACGGGCGGGCGGCCGTGGCGCAGGGCGTTGGTGACGAGTTCGCTGACGATCAGCTCGGTGCTGAAGTCCAGCGCCGACAGGCCCCAGGCGGCGAGTTGCCGGGTGACGGCGGCCCGGATCCCGGCGACGGCCGCGGGGGCCTGCGGCACGTCGAAGGTGGCCACCCGGTCCGCGGGCACCACGGGGCAGCGGGCCACCAGCAGGGCGGCGTCGTCCTGCTCGCCGCCGGTGCCGAGCACCGCCACCACGGCCTCGCAGGCCGCCTCCGGTCCGGCGGGTGCCTGCTCCAGGGCCGTGCGCAGCCGCTCCATGGCGGCCACCGGGTCCGGGTCCGTACGGGCGAGCAGGCCGTCGGTGTACAGCGCCATCAGGCTGTCGGGCTCCATCGCGACCTCGACCGCCTCGAAGGGGACGGCCCCGAGCCCGAGCGGCGGCCCGGCGGGCAGGTCGAGGAAGCGGGCGGTGCCGGCCGGGTCGAGGACGAGCGGCGGCGGGTGGCCCGCCCTGGCGAGGGCGCAGTGGCCGGCGACCGGGTCGAGGACGGCGACCAGGCAGGTGGAGCCGAGCAGGGTGTTGGCGACCCGGCCGTCGGCGGAGGGGTCGTCCTCGATGAAGGTGAGCACCAGGTCGTCGAGATGGGCCAGCAGCTCATCGGGGGGCATGTCCATGTCGACCAGGGCCAGCATCGCGCCGCGCAGCCGCCCCATGGCCGCGGCGGCGTCCAGCCCGTGGCCGACCACGTCGCCGACGACGAGCGCGAACCGGCCGCCGGAGAGCGTGATCACGTCGAACCAGTCCCCGCCGACCCCCGCCTCCGGGTCGGCCGGGAAGTAGCGGGTGGCGCACTGCACCCCGGCACCGGTGGTGGCCCTCGGCAGCAGGCTGCGCTGCAGTTCGAGCGTGGTGCGGTGCTCGCGGGTGTAGCGCCGGGCGTTGTCCAGGCTCAGCGCCGCCCGGTCGACGACCGCCTGGGCGGCCTCCAGGTCCTCCTCCTCGAAGGGGTCGGCGGTCACGCTGCGCAGGAACGTGACGGTGCCCAGGGTGGTGTTGCGGGCGCGCAGCGGCACGATCATCTGGGAGTGGATGCCGAAGCGGCGGGCCTGTTCGGCACGGTCCGGGTCGTGCCGCAGCCAGCCGTCCTCCGAAGTGCCGATCACCCGCTCCAACCGGGCCCGGCCGTCCGTGAGCCAGTGCCCCATCGGGGAGTCCGGCGCGTAGTGGCTCTCCTCGCCGACGCGGACCACGGTCTCCGGCGCCCCGCGGCGGACCGACTGGTGGGCCGCCCGGCGCAGCACGGCCGAGCGGTCGGCCGAGAGCGGGGCGACCTCGCCGCCGGTCAGCACCGCGTCCAGCAGGTCGACGACCACCAGGTCGGCCATCGCCGGCACGCCGAAGTCGGCCAGCTCCTGGGCGGTCTGCCGGACGTCCAGGGTGGTGCCGATCCGCTCGCCGGCCTCGCTGAGCAGGGCCAGCCGCTGCTTGGACAGCCAGCGGTCGGTGGCGTCGACGACCATCATGCAGATGCCCTGGACGCGCCCGGCGCCGTCCTCCAGCCGGAAGATCGTCGCGGACGTCGCGTGGGCGCGCCGCGGGTCCCGGCGGACCCGTCCGGTGAACTCCAGGTCCATCTCCGGCGCACCGGTCACCAGCACCCGGCGCATCGCGGCCTCCACCGTGACGTGGTCCATCAGCGGCTGGACCTCGGCGAAGGTGCGTCCGATGCGCTGCTCGGAGGTCACTCCCCCGAGCCGGTTGAGCTCCTCGTTGGCCCACACGAAGCGCAGCCGGGTGTCGAGGATGCTGATGCCGACCGGGGAACGCGCGAGCAGGCGCTCCAGCAGCGACCGGTTGGCCTCCCACCAGGGCGCGCTGGTCAGGTCGTACGCGACGACCAGGGCGCCCGACGGCGGGCCGGCGTCCGCCCGGACGGGCCAGCGGCGCACGCCCAGGCGGCGCGGCCAGCCGTCGGCGTGCCGCACCTCGACCACGCCGGACCGCTCCTCCGGGGCCGGCCGGCCGGCGCCCCCGGGCGGGTGCACGAGCAGCGACGTCAGGGGCCGGCCGATCATGTCCTCCGCCGGGTAGCCGAGCAGTTCCTCCGCGGCGGCCGACCAGCCGGTCACCCGGCAGTCCCGGTCGACGGCGGCAGCGGCGGCGCGGGCGAACTCGGCGGGCGGTTCGGCGGTCGCGTCGGGCGTGTAGCGGTAGCCCCGGCCGTCCCTGCGGCCGGCGGCGGGACCCTCGGCGGTGTCGTGATCCATCCGGAACCTCCGTCGGTCCGATTTTCCCATCGGCCCTGCGCGAGCGCCTGCCCGGGCGGATAGCCGGGCGGCCGCACCGCCGCCGCCGCGGTCGGTGACACGGGTGCGCGGCTCGCGGCTCAGGCCGCCGGCCGTCGCGGACCGGGCCTACCTGGCCTCGGGCAGGGCCCGCAGCGCTTGATCGAGGTCCGTCCACAGGTCCTCGACGTGCTCGATCCCGGTCGAGAGCCGGACCGTTCCCGGTCCGATGCCCGCCGCGGCGAGGGCGTCCGCGTCGAGTTGGCGGTGCGAGGTGGAGGCGGGGTGCATGACGAGGGTCTTCACGTCGCCGAGCGAGGCACTGAGCGAAGCCAGGCGGACCCCCGCCACGAAGGTCCGGCCTGCCTCCCTGCCGCCCACGAGGTCGAAGGAGACGACCCCGCCGCCGCCCCTGGGCAGCAACCGGGCCGCCACCTCGTGGTCGGGGTGCCTCGCAAGGGAGGGGTGCCGGACGGCGGCGACCGCCGGGTGGGTGCCGAGCCGCGCGGCGAGCTCGGCGGCGTTGGCGCACTGCCGCTCGATGCGCAGCGGCAGCGTCTGCAGACCGCGAAGGGTCAGCCAGGCGGCGAACGGGTCGGTGGTGGCGCCCTGTTCCACCGCGTAGTGGCGGACGGCGCGGTACATCTCCGCGTCCTTGAAGACGGCGATGCCGCCGAGGACATCGGCGTGACCGGCGAGGTACTTGGTCGCCGAGTGCACGACGATGTCGGCACCGTACTCGATCGGCCGGCACAGCAACGGCGAGGCGAAGGTGTTGTCGACGGCGGTCGGGACGCCGGCCTCACGAGCGGCGCCGATCAGGGCGGGCAGGTCGCAGACCCGGGTGGTGGGGTTGGCGATGGTCTCCAGGTAGAGCAGCCGGGTCTCGGGGCGCAGCGCGGCCCGCACCTCGTCGGGGTCGTCGCCGGAGACGTACGTGACCTCCACGCCCCAGCGGGCGGTGAGGTCGGCGAGCAGGGCGTACGTGCCGCCGTAGAGGCAGCGCTGGGCGATCACGTGGGCGCCGCCGGAGAGCAGTGCGAGCAGGACGCCGTTGATGGCGCCCATCCCGGAGGCGTACGAGAGCGCCGCGGCGCCTCCCTCCAGGCGGGCGACGGCGGTCTCCAGGGCGCGGACCGTGGGGTTGCCCAGGCGGCTGTAGACGAAGGTGCCGGTCGAGTCGAAGGCCTCGGCCATGGCGTCGGCGGTTTCGAACGCGAAGACGTGCCCCTGGTGGAGGGGGACGCCGAGCGGCCTGCTGCCGCGGATCTCCGGCTGCGGGGGGTGGACGGCGAGGGTTTCGGGGTGAGGTGCCGGGGCACAGGGGTGGGCGTCGGCGGAGGGGTGCACGGCTGCGGAAGGACGGATGCCGGTGGTCATGACGTCCAGTCTGCGAACGGAGGACTTGCGGTGACAGGACCAATCCCGGCAGATTGGTCTGCCGATGGAGCCAATGACGATGGACGACCTGGTCGCCCGGCTCGGCCGCTGGTCGGCCGGCCGGGGACCGCTGTACATCCTCCTCGCCACCCGGCTGAGGCAGTTGACCGACGAGGGGTGGCTGCCGCCGGGCACGCTGCTGCCGCCGGACCGACGGCTCGCCGCCGCCCTCTCGGTCGGGCGTACGACGGTGGTGTCGGCGTACGAGACGTTGCGCCACGAGGGGCGTCTGATTCGCCGCCAGGGCAGCGGCACGCGCGTGGCGCCGGCGGTCCTGGCGCCGGCGGCGCCGCGGGTGACGGAGACCTCCAACCCGATGTTCCTGCACCTCCTCGATCCCTCGGGCCAGGACGGGGTGATCCTCCTGAGCTGCGCCGCACCCGTCGGTCCGCCTCCCGGTCTCACCGAGGCGTACGGGCAGCTCGTCCTTCCGGGCGACGACCTGGGCTACCACCCGGCCGGCCTGCCCGCGCTGCGCGAGGCGGTCGCGCGACGTTACGAGCGGCGGGGCGTGCCGACCTCCGCTGCGCAGATCCTGGTCACCACCGGCGCCCAGCAGGCCCTCTCGCTGCTCACCCGGTTGCTGCTCGCGCCCGGCGACGGGGTGCTGGTGGAGGCGCCGACCTATCCCGGGGCACTCGACCTGTTCCGGGAGGCGGCGGCGTTGCCGTACCCGGTACGGGTGGGGGCCGACGGACTCGACGTGGCGGAGGCGGCCCGGGTGATGGAACATCACCGCCCGGCCCTCGCCTACGTCAACCCCCGCTTCCAGAACCCGACGGGCACGGTCCTGCCGCCGCTGCCCGGGCGGCGCCTGGTGGAAGCGGCGGAGGCGTACGGGGTGCCGCTGGTCGACGACGAGGTGCTCACCGACCTCGGCTTCGGCGACGCCCCGCAACAGCCGCCGCTGTCCTCGTACGGCTCCGGGGTGATCGCCGTCGGCTCGCTCAGCAAGGCGGTCTGGGGCGGCCTGCGGATCGGCTGGGTTCGCGGCCCGGTCCCGCTGGTGGCCCGGCTCGCCCGGTTGAAGGCGATCCATGACCTGGGCAGCGACGTTCCGGCGCAGCTGGTCGCGGTCCGGCTCCTGGAGGACTTCGAGCAGTCGCTGTGCCGCCGGAGGCGGGAACTGCGGGCCGGCCACGACAGGCTGCGCGCCGAGCTCGCCCGGCGGCTGCCCTCCTGGAGCTGCCGGCCGGCCGAGGGGGGCCAGACGCTGTGGGTACGGCTCCCGCACGGTGACGGGGTCGCGTTCGCCCAGGTCGCGCTGCGCCACGGGGTGGCGGTGCTCCCCGGCTCGACGATGGACGCCCTCGGTGGCAGCACCCGCCTGCTGCGACTGCACTTCCTGCTCCCGCCGGACATGCTTGCGGAGGCGGTACGCAGACTCGCGGAGGCGTGGGCCGAGTACGCCCCGGACAGCGGGCCGCGGACCGCCGCGCTGAACGCGATCACCGTCTGAGCCCGTCAGCGGGGCACGGGAACGGTCCTCCGCTTCCGCCGCACGGGAGGTGCCGACGTTCCGCCGTACGGGAGGTGACGACGTTCGGTGCGGCGGTTCGCCCGTCCGGTGTCGACACCGCCGAAGCCGGCGGACCGGGGCGCCACCGCCTCAGCGGTCGGCCGTCACCGGTGCGGTCAGGCCCGCGAGGGCGGCGAGGGCCGGGGCGGGGTCGGTGGCGCAGGCCGTGCGGACGGCGGCGTCGTGGGCGGCGGCCAGGGCGTCGAGGCGGCCGAGGGTGCGACGGCCCTGGCGGGAGAGGTGGGCGGTGATCCGGCGGCGGTCGGTGTCCGACTGGCGGCGGTACACCCAGCCGCAGTCGGCGAGCGCGTCGACCACCCGGCTGAGGCTGGCCTGCGGGATCACCAGGGCACGGGCCAGGTCGCCCATCGTCCGGCCGCCGCCGCCCTCGTCGGTACCGTCACCGTCCGGGGCCAGGGCGCGCATCACCCGCCACTGGTCGAGGGTGCAGCCCTCCTCCTCCAGGAGGCCCGCCAGGCCGCGGGCCAGCCGGCGCTGGGCGACGGTCAGCAGTTCGATCAGCAGCGGTCCGGACACCACGGCCTCCGCCGCCGCCTCCACCGGCACCGCCACCGCGGTGTCCGGTCGCCCGGTCGGGCTGCCTGCGGACATGTCGCCATCCCTTCCCCGGGAAACCCCTTCGCGGAACCGTCGGCACGACGATACTCGCTCGGGTGAGCCTCGAAGCCTGTCTGCTCGACCCGCTGGACGCCCTGCACGGCGGGCCGCACCCGGCCGCCCTGCGGGTGGCGCTGGTGGTGCCGCAGTCCGGCGTCCTCGGCCTGACCGGACCGTCCGCCCTGGACGCGGCGCTGCTGGCGGCGCACGAGGTCAACACCGCGGGCGGGGTGCGCGGGCGGCCGGTGGAACTGGTACTGGTGGACGGCGGGGCGGCGCCCGCGGCCGTGGCGGCGCAGGTCCGGGGGCTCGCCGACGCCGGGGCGGTCGACGTGGTCGCGGGCTGTCACGCCAGCGACGTCCACCGGGCGCTGGAGGCGGTGACGGGCGGCCGGCTGCCGTACGTCTACACGCCGCCGCACGAGGGCGGGGCCCGGCTGCCGGGTGTGCTCTGCACGGGCGTCGACCCGGCGGGGCAGCTGCGCGGGCAGGTCGAACGGCTCACCGCCCGGCACCGGCTGCGCCGTTGGGCGCTGATCGGCAACGACTACATCTGGCCGCGCGCCGTGCACCGGGCCGCCGCCGCGCGGGTGGCGGGCACGCCGGCCGCCGTGGTGCTGGAGCGGCGGATCCCGTGCGGGGCGGTGGCCGGGCAGGTCGGTCCGCTGGTGGACGCGCTGCGCGCCTCGCGGGCGGACGCCGTGCTGCTGAGCCTGATCGGGCGGGACCTGGTGGACTTCAACCGGGCGCTGCGCCGCTCGGGCCTCGACCGGCGGCTGGTCCGGCTGTCGGCGGCGCTGGAGGAGAACGGCCTGCTGGCCTGCGGGGGCGACGACACGGGCCTGTTGTACGCGACGATGCCGTCCTTCACCTCGCTGACCGACGAGTGGCGGCTGGATCTGGCGGCGCGCCACCGCGCCCTGTTCGGGGCGTACGCGCCGGTGCTGGACGCCTACGCGGAGGGCCTGTACGAGGGGCTGCACCTGGTGGCGGCGCTGGGGCAGCGGGCCGAACTCGCGGCGGACGGCCTGCGGGCGGCGGCGGGCCGGCTGCGGGACGGTGGGCACGGCGCCCGCCGCGACCGGGTGCACCTCGCCCGCGCGGAGGGCCTCGGGTTCACCGTTCTGGGGCGCTGACCGGAGCCGTTCCCCCTCCCCCTCGCACAGGGCGCCCCCGACTCTTTCGGGGCCACTCTTGCGCGCGGAACTGCTCGGCACGGCACGGCCGTTCGGCGGTGTGCACCAGCGGCTCCGGCAGACCGCGGCCGCCTACCTGGCCCGCCGCTGAGCCCGGCCGCCCGCCCCGCCCGCCGGGCGGCCGGGCGGGGAGGCGGCCCCGGGCCTGTCGGACGCGCGCCCTAGGGTGATCCGCGCAGCCGGCCGGCGGTTGCCGCCGCACCGGCGCCCCCTCCCCGAGGAGCCGTCCACCATGGGCTACCACACCGAGTTCACCGGCCGGATCGCCGTCCGGCCGCCCCTGAACCAGGCCGAACGCACCTACCTGCGCGACTTCGCCCGGACCCGCCGGATGCACCGCGCAGCAGGCCCGTACTACGTCGGCGGGCCCGGCTACGAACCCGCCGGCCGCGGCCGGCGGCCGAAGGGTGCCGACGACGTCCACGACGCCAACCTGCCGCCGCAGGGCCAGCCCGGGCTCTGGTGCAGCTGGGAACCGACCGACGACGGCAGCGCCATCGAGTGGAACCAGATGGAGAAGTTCTCCTTCGCCACAGAGTGGATGCAGTACCTCGTCGACCACTTCCTCAAGCCCGGCGCCGCCGCCCAGGGCCGGCCCGGCTTCGAGGAGTTCACCTTCGACCACGTCCTCGACGGCACCGTCGACGCCAGCGGCGAGGAGCCCGGCGACCTCTGGCAACTCGTCGTCCGCGCCAACACCGCCACCACGGTCACCATCAGCGAACCCTACGACGGCGACCCCGACTGGATCTGCACCACCTGCCTGCGCCTCCTCGACGACGAGGACAGCACCTGCTGCCCCGGCGCCGACACCGCCCCCTCCTGGCCCGCCTGACCACGACGGAGCCGCTCAGCAGCCGCCCAGGGAGGTGCGCAGGTCTGCGTGGACGACCCTCAAGACGAAGCCCTCGCCGTCCTCCTGGTCGACCCCGACCACCCCAGGGTCCAAGCCCTGTACGAGTCCTGGGACTACCGACGGATCGGATTCCGCCAGCCCTTCGCGGACTCCCCCCGCTACGCGGTCATGCTGCGCACTCTGCCGTGAGCGGTGCGGCACCCCGGGTGCGGCGCAACGACGTCCGGCATCAGCCCCGTTGGATGCCGGACGCGTCCTTCAGCACGCCGCGGCGTCCGTCCTGGAGCTGGACGACCAGGCCGTCACCCGCACTTCCCACGGCGAGGTACCAGGTGCCCGGGGTCAGTTCGGAGACCGGCTCGGAGCCGCCGCGTTCGCCGACCAGTGGGCGTACGACGGGCACGGCGAACCAGAACGGCATGAAGTCGTCGTCGCCCGGACACGAGGGTGCCGCGGCCACAGGGTATCCGTAGCCCACAGGAAGGGGGCTTCCCCGCAGGTCTTCCGTCTGGCGCACCAGCAGCAGGTTCATCGCCTCGGCTGCGGCCTCGGCCCTGGTGCGGAGTTCCGCTAGGTCGTGTTCCGGGGGCCGCTGGGCGGCTCGCTGCAGTAGCACCCGGCGGATCAGGGTACTGGTTTCGGTCAGTGAGTGCCGGGCGTTCGTGGCGGGCAGCCCCGGTCCGCCGGCGACGAGCTTCACCCCGTCGAGGGAGGTGAGGCGGTAGAGCGCAGTGGTGAGGACGTCCAGCAGCTCGCGGACGGTGGTGTCGTAGGCGTCGATGTCGGTCTCACGGTCCGATTCGAGGTTCTGGATCACGAGTTCCGTCTGGAGGGCCCAGGAGCGCGTGGCGACGCGGGCGGCCGCCGCGGCTTCCAGGGCGACCTGGGTGCTCCGGAGCGATTGCGCCCGCAGCTCCGCCGATTCGCCGGCCTTGCGTGAGGACCGCTGGACGAGCCCGGTGCCCACCGCCCCGATCGAGGCTCCGCCCAGCACTCCGATCAGCCCGTAGATCGCCTCGACGGTCGCCATGGCGGCAGTGTCCACGAGTGGTCCGGGCGCGACAAGAGTGCCTCGTCGGTCATGAACGACCGTGATCCGGACGGCCGCACACCGGCTCTCCACGGATGTGCGGATTTTGTAATGCTCATGCGTTCTGACCTCTTGTCAGGCCGATCATTCGTACCTACCTTCGAGGTTCAGGACCCCGGCCCCACCCGGTGCGGTGGTCCTCGGCGACCGCAATCCGCGCACTCGCCGGACACGTGACAAGACCTGGAGGCGTCACATGCCCGTAGCCATGCTCGACGAGATCCGCGATGCCGGTCCGCTGGTGGTCGACGACGAGGCCATTGCGTTCGAGGACGACGACCGCAGCGACCACGAGGCGACGGCCTGCCTCGCCGATCCCTGGGTGACCGCGACCACGCGTTTCGCCTGCGACCTCACCTCCTGACGGTGGCCGGGTCCATCGCCGGTCGCAGCGGGTGGTCCGACGCCACCTGGTCGTACCTGAACGATCCGCGGATGCCGGCGGTGGACCACGGCTGGAAGCTGCACGTCTCGGCGCGCCCCGGGGATCTCGACGCCGTGGTCGGGCTCGTCCTGCCGGTACTGGCGCGCCATGTCTGCCACGCCAAGTGGGCCTGCGGTCCGGAGGTCCTGCGGGACATCAACTCCGGTGTTCCGGGGGCGGGTTCCGTCGGCAAGGCGGTCACCGTCTACCCGGCGCCGGGGACTGTCACCGAGGTCGCCGACGAGCTCGTGGCCGTACTGCGCGGCCGGGAGGGCCCGCAGATCGTCAGCGACCGGCGGGTCGATCCGCAGGCTCCCGTCTACTACCGCTACGGGCCGTTCACCGGCGACTACCGTACCGGGCGCAGCGGGCGGCTGGAGTCGGTGATGGTGGGCCCGGACGGCCGGGTCTTCGACGGACTGGCCGGCGGGGCGTACCGGTGCCCGCCGTGGGCCGAGGATCCCTTCGAGGGGCGGGCCGGGCGCGGCGAACGTCCTTCCGGCGCCGCAGGGTTGGGCGGTGGGCGCTACCGGGTGACCGGGGGGATCGCGCGCAAGCCGCAGGGCAATGTGTACCGCGCGGTCGACCGGGTCACCGGGCTGCCGGTGGTGGTGAAGCAGGCGCGTGCCTTCGTGGCGGAGGACGAGTCCGGTGCGGACACCCGGACCCGGCTGCGCAACGAGCGGGCGGTCCTGGCGGCGCTCGACACCGCCGCGGGGGTGCCGCGCGCGCTCGACTACTTCCGCCACCGCTCCGACGAGTACCTGGTGATGACCGGTTGCGGCGACCGGGACCTGCGGCGGGACGTCCAGGAGCACGGGCCGTACCGGGACGGCAGCAGCGGGCCGCGCGGGGTCGCCGACCTGGCCCGCCGCCTGCTCGACGTCCTGGACGGGATCCACCGGCGGGGTGTGGTGGTCCGCGATCTGAAGCCGGACAATGTGGTGCTCGATGCCGAAGGCCGGTGCCACGTCGTCGACTTCGGGATCAGTGCGCTGGCCGGTTCCGGGCCGGACGGTTCGACGCCCGGGTACAGCGGCCCGGTGCGGCGCGCCGACGGGACGGCCGAACCCGCCGACGACTACTACGCGTTGGGCGCCACCCTGGGCTTCGCCGCCACCGGTTTGGATCCGGTGGTCGTCGACCCGGACGGCGCGGTCGGCCGGGACCGCACCCTCGACGGGCTGGCCTGGGCGCTGCCGGGTGACGGCCACCGGTGGATCCGGGCGGTGATCGCCGAGTTGACGAGCCCCGATCCGGTGGTGCGCGGCGCCGGGGCGGACCGGCTCCGCAGCGGCGCGCCCGCGGCGGGGCCGGACGTGCGGCGCCCCTCCCTGGTCCGGGTGGACGACGGCCTGATCGAGGAGATCGTCGAGCACACGACCGCGTACTGCGTCGAGGAGGCCCTCCGGATCGCCGATCCGGTGGTCGCCGACCGTGCTGGCGTCCCGACGCCGATCGACCTCTACGGCGGGAGCGCCGGGCTCGGTCTGGAACTCCTCCAGCACCTCCACCGGCCCGGGGTGCGCGCCGCCGTCGACGCCCTGGCGCACTGGACGGCCGGCCAGTCGCGGAGCCTGTCGCCGGGATTCTGGTCGGGTCGGACGGGTGTCGAACTCTTCCTGGCGGCCGCGGCGGCCCCGCTCGCCGGACGGGGCGAGCACCCCGTCCTGCCGACGAGCGGACCGGGCGGCGGGCCGCCGGAGGCGGACGTGATCGAGGGCGTCGCCGGCATCGGCATCGGCCGCCTGCTGCTCGCCCGCCGGGCCCTCGCGGCCGGGCACGCCGAGGAGGCCGGCCGCCACCTGGCCGTCGCCGCCGACTGCGACCGGATGCTGGCGTCCGGACGGGCCCGGTTGTCGCCCGCGGGCGCCGACCGGATCGGAAGTGCCGCCCTGCGCGAGGGACTTGCGCACGGCGCGGCGGGGGTCGCCTACTTCCTGGTCGAGTACGCGAGCACGACCGGGGACGCCGATGCCCTGCGCCGGGCCCGGCGGGCCTGTGCCGACCTCGCCGCCCGCACGCCGGGCATCGTCGCGGCGGCGACCGGTCCGGGGGCGACCCGCCGCTACGGCTCGTGGTGCCGCGGGCTGGCGGGGATCGGCGCGGTGCTGGTGCGCGCCGCCGACCGGCTCGGCGAGCCCGAGTACCTGGCGCTCGCCCAGCAGGCCGCACGCACCTGTACCGTGCTGGCGCCGCGCATGCCGCTGGTCACCCAGTGCTGCGGCCTCGCCGGGGTCGGCGATCTGCTGGTGGACGTGGCCGGGGCGTCCGGGTCGGGTGCCGGGGCCGAGGAGTTCCGGAGCGCCGCCGGGACCGTCGCGGCGATCGTCCTGGCCCGCAGCGGCGGCACTCCCGCCCGCCCGGTGTTCCCGGATGCCGGGCTGACCCGGTCGAGCGCCACCTGGGCGGGCGGTTCCGCGGGCGTGCTCGCCTTCCTCCGCCGGCTCGGGGACGGCGGCGGGCCGCGCCTCGGCCTGCTCGACCTGCCGGGGGCCGGGCACCCGGCGGCGGGCTGACGGACAACCGGAGAGCCGGGCAGGCGGGCACCAGCGCGCCCGGCGCCGGCCGTCAGTACCCGCGGGCGGCCGTGACGAGGTCGTGCGCCCGGGACTGGCGCTCCAGGTAGGCGTCCAGCGCGGCGGCCAACTCCTTCGCCGACGCCAGGACTTCGGGGCGCAGCTCGGCCACGAGGTGCAGCTGTGCGCCCACCCGCACCAGGGCCGGCTGCCCGACGTGGAAGTGCCCGGACGGCGGCTCCAGGAGCAGAGCGAAGCAGGGCCCGGCGAGCGCGCCCGCCATCCACTCCTCGTACTCCCCCAGGGCCGACCAGACGACCATCGGCCCGTCCGCCGTCCCCACCAGGCAGACGCTCGGGCGGCCGAGGACGTCAACGGTGCTGGTCGCGTACGCGTCCATGACCCGCGGGAGCAGTTCCGGACGGTCGAGCAGGTCCACGGCGCCCCGGATCAGGGACGCAAGGTCGGCGGAAATCGGGCATTCTCCTCGGCGGTCACAGCGGTCACAGCGGTCACAGCGGCCGGGCGGTCACAGCGGCCGGGCGGCCGGGCGGTCCGGCGCCGCCATGCTAGGGCTTGCCCGGCCCGGGGCGCAGCCGTCCCGGGCGGCTCGGGGTGTGTGGTCCGGGGCCGACGATGCGGGCGCGCCTCAACCCCGGACGCCGGCCGCCGGCCGCTGACGCGCCGCACGCCCCACGCCGCGCGCCGGCCGCCACACGCGATCGGTCACCGAGCGTCACCGGAACCGCCCCGACGGTACCGGGGTGACCCGTTCGGCACAGTCCGAATCGTGCCGGGCTGCGGTTGTTCGCAGACTCGGGAGCGGGGGTGGACCCACGGGGGTGGACTCAAACGGAAGAGGCATCCTCATGAGAAACGGTCTGCGCCACGTCCTCGTGGTGGTGGCGGCGGCTTCGGTCGGTCTCGGTCTGACGTCGTGCGGCAGCGCCAAGGAGTCGAGCGGCGGCACCTCCACGGGCACGGCGGCGACGGGTGGGCCGATCAGGATCGGCCTGCTGCTGCCGGAGACGAAGACGACCCGGTACGAGCAGTTCGACCGCCCGCTGATCGAGCAGAAGATCAAGGAGCTGGCGCCGAACGCCCAGATCGACTACTACAACGCCAACGAGAACGCGACGACCCAGCAGACCCAGGTCGACACCGCGCTCACCAAGGGCGACAAGGTGCTGATCCTGGACGCGGTGGACTCCAAGTCGATCCAGTCCTCCGTCCAGAAGGCGCACGACGCCGGCGTGAAGGTGATCGCGTACGACCGCCTGGCGCAGGGCCCGGTCGACGCCTACGTGTCGTTCGACAACCGGAAGGTCGGCGAGCTGCAGGGCGAGGCGCTGGTGGGGGCGGTCGGCGGCAAGGCCGGCCAGATCATCATGATCAACGGTTCGCCGACCGACCCCAACGCCGCCGACTTCAAGGCGGGTGCGCACCGCGCGATCGACGGGAAGCTCCAGATCGGCAAGGAGTACGACACGCCGAACTGGGACCCGAACAACGCCAACCAGGAGGCCGCCGCCGCGATCACGGCGATCGGCGCGCCGAACGTGGTGGGCGTGTACTCGGCGAACGACGGCATGGCCGCGGGCATCGCGACCGCCCTCAAGGCCGCGGGCATCAACGTGCCGCTGACCGGGCAGGACGCCCAGCTCGACGCCGTGCAGCGGATCCTGGTGGACACCCAGACCATGTCGATCTACAAGCCGTTCAAGCCGGAGACGGACGCCACCGCGCAGATCGCGGTCGCCTACGCCCAGGGGCAGACGCCGGACGCGGCGCTGCTGCCGGTCACGGTGACCAACGGCAGCGGCAACACCGTGCCGGCCAACCTGATCACCCCGATCGTCCTGGTCAAGGACAACATCAAGAGCACGGTGATCGCCGACGGCCTCTACACCCCGCAGCAGATCTGCACCGCCGACTACGCCGCGGCCTGCGCCGCCGCCGGCATCTCGTAGCGCGGCACCGTCCGGAGTCCCGGCCCGGGACCCCGGACCGCCCCTCGGGTGCCGGCCGCTGCGGCCGGCACCCCGGCCGCCCCTTCCGGCCGGCCCCTGGAATCCGTAGCCGCCCCGCCCTCCCCGGGGGCGGGGCGAGGGAGTTGGTCACTGTGGCAGGTGAGACCGTCCTGGCCCTGCGCGGGGTATCCAAACGGTTCGGCGCCGTACAGGCGCTCACCGACATCGAACTGGAGGTGCACACCGGCGAGGTGGTCGCACTGGTCGGCGACAACGGCGCCGGCAAGTCGACCCTGGTCAAGGCGATCGCGGGGGTGCACCAGCCGGACGAGGGCGTCATCGAGTGGAACGGCAAGCCGGTCTCCATCCACCGGCCCCAGGACGCCCAGCACCTGGGCGTGGCCACCGTCTACCAGGACCTCGCGCTCTGCGACAACCTCGACGTGGTCGGCAATCTCTTCCTGGGCCGGGAGATCCGGCGCTTCACCGTGCTCGACGAGGTCGAGATGGAGAAGCGCTCCCGGGAGCTTCTGGACACCCTCTCGATCCGCATCCCCAGCGTCCGCATCCCGATCGCCTCGCTGTCCGGCGGCCAGCGCCAGGTGGTGGCGATCGCCCGAGCGCTGATCGGCTCGCCCCGGGTCGTGATCCTGGACGAGCCGACCGCCGCGCTCGGCGTCGAGCAGACCGCGCAGGTGCTCGACCTGGTCGAGCGGCTGCGCGAGCGCGGTCTCGGCGTGATCCTGATCAGCCACAACATGGCGGACGTCATGGCGGTCGCGGACACCGTCGCGGTCCTGCGCCTCGGGCGCAACAACGGCGTCTTCGCGCGGCGCGCCACCACCCAGGAAGAGATCATCTCGGCCATCACCGGCGCCACGGACAACGCGGTGACCCGCCGGCAGGCCCGCGGTTCGGAGGGCTCCCAGTGAGCGACAACACGCCGGGCGGCGAGCAGCGCCGCCACGTCCCCCTGCCCGAGGACAGCATGCCGCGCGGGGGCGTCAACGCCCCCGTGCCGGTGGCGCCCGAGGCCACCCCGGCCGTCGACCCGCGGCTGATCGTCCGGCAGGAGGGCCTCAAGGGCTACCTCGGGGAGTTCCGCCGCCGGCTGAGCAGCGGTGAACTCGGCTCGCTGCCGGTCGTGCTCGCCCTGATCGTGATCTGGGCCGTGTTCGGCAGCCTCAACAGCAGCTTCCTGTCCGCGCAGAACCTCTCCAACCTGTCGCAGCAGATCGTCGGCACCGGCATGATCGCGATCGGTGTCGTCTTCGTGCTGCTGCTCGGCGAGATCGACCTGTCGGTGGGCTCGGTCAGCGGCCTGTGCGCGGCGATCTTCGCGGTCTTGAACGTCACCCACGGCGTGAACGAGTGGGTGGCGCTGATCGTGGCCATCGCCGGCGGCGCCGTCGTCGGCCTGATCCAGGGCCTGTTCTTCGCCAAGGTCGGGGTGCCCGCCTTCGTGGTCACCCTCGCGGGCAACCTGGGCTGGAACGGCGCCATGCTGCAGATCCTCGGCTCCAGCGGCACGGTCAACCTCTCCGGCAACGACATCGTCTCGAAGCTGTACAGCACCATCTACGGACAGCAGATCGCCGCGTACGGCGCGGCGTTCATCGGTGTCGCGCTGTTCCTGGCCGCCTCGCTGTTCGACGCCCGCCGCCGCAGGAACGCCGGGGTGCCCTCCCGGCCGCCGCTGGACATCGCGCTGCGGACGGCCGTGCTGGCGATCATCGCCTTCCTCGCGGCGTACACGCTCAACCAGTACAAGGGGCTCCCGCTGGCCCTGCTGATCTTCCTGATCTTCATCGTCGTCCTGGACTTCGTGCTGCGCCGAACCTCGTACGGACGCCAGGTGTTCGCGCTCGGCGGCAATATCGAGGGTGCCCGCCGGGCCGGTATCAACGTCTCCTGGATCCGGATCAGCGTCTTCACGATCTGCTCGACCATGGCGGGTATCGGCGGTCTCTTCCTGGCCGCGCAGATCCAGTCGGCCAGCCAGACGTCCGGCGGCGGCAACCTGCTGATGAACGCCATCGCGGCGGCGGTCATCGGCGGCACCAGCCTCTTCGGCGGGCGCGGTACGACCTGGTCGGCCCTGCTCGGTGCGCTGGTGATCGGCTCGATCCAGTCGGGCATGAACATCCAGGGCCTCAGCAACGCCATCCAGTTCATGATCACGGGTGCGGTCCTGCTGGCCGCGGTGGTCATCGACTCCCTGGCCCGCCGCACCCAGCAGGCCGCGGGCCGGGCCTGACCCCAGCGTCTGCGCCGACCACGTCCGGCCGAGGTCCCTCGACCTCGGCCGGACGTGGTCGGCCGGTCGGCCGTCGGGGAGCCGGCGCAGCGACGAGCGCAGGAGGGCCGGCACGGCCGCCAGGGCTCGTCCGACGCCGCTATCCGGCCCGGGGGCGCGGGGCGAGGGTCGCGTGGGCGAGGGTGGCCAGGGCGGCGGCGATGCGGTCGGGGGTGAGGCCGGCGGCGCGCTGGTGGCGGAAGAGTTCGGGGGCGAGCGGGGCGAGCAGCTGGTCGGCGAGGGTGTCCGGGTCGGGCAGGCCGGCCTGCCGGGCGAGGTGGGCGACGTGCAGCCGCCAGAAGCCGTAGGCGCCGGTCCGGTAGCGGGCCTCGCCGGTCTCGGCGCCGAGCACCAGGTGGACGTGGGTCTCCAGCAGGTCGACCATCGCCGCGTAGAAGGCGGCCAGCCGGTCGGCCGGCGCGGGCGGCGGCGCACCGGCCGGGCCGGGGCCGAGCGGCGGGGGCCCGCCCAACAGGCGTTCCTGGAGGGCCCGTTCGTGCGCGTCGAGCAGGGCCCGGGCGATCGAGGCGCGGTCGGGGTAGCGGCGGTAGAGGGTTCCGCGGCCGATGCCGGCGGCCTTGGCGATGTCGTCCATGGTGACGGCGGTCGGATCGCCCTCGGCGAAGAGCCGCTCGGCGGCGGCCAGGACCTTGGCGCGGTTGCGGGCCGCGTCGGCCCGCTCGCGCGGCGGGCGGCCGTCGGCCAGCGGGAGTTCGGTCATGACCCAAAGCCTAGGCGGCAAGTGGACACATCGTCCACTTGCTGCCTACAGTGCTGCCCGGAGGCAAGCGGACACAGTGTCCACTTGCGCTCCCCGTCCGGCCCGCCCATGCCCGACCACCCCACCCGGAGGCGAACCCGCCATGTCCCGACTCCTGCACCTGGACAGCAGCGCACGCACCGACTCCTTCTCCCGCCGCCTCGGCGCGGTGTTCACCACGGCCTGGCACCACGCCGGCGGCGGCGAGGTCGTCCACCGCGACCTCGCCGCCGCACCCGTGCCACCGATACGCGAGGGCTGGACGCACCTCTGCGACACCCTGCTGCGCGAGGGCATCACCGACATCGCGCGCTACCCGGAGGCCGTCCGCACCGAGCCGGAACGCGAGGCCTGGGAGGTCGTCCGGCCCCTGCTCGACGACCTGGTCGCGGCTGACGTCGTCCTGATCGGCGCACCGATGTACAACTTCGGCGTCCCCGCCGCGCTCAAGGCCTGGATCGACCAGGTCACCTTCCCGAAGATGGTCCTCGCGCCCCGCAGGTTCGTCGTCGTCGCCGGGCGCGGCGGCGCCTACGGACCGGGCACCCCGCGCGAGCCCTTCGACCACCACGGCCGCTACCTGCTCGACTTCTTCCGCGGCCACTACGCGGTGGAGGACGGCGAGGTCGTCGCCGCCGAACTGGTCAACTCGCTGGTCGACCCGCTCCTGGCCGAGCACCGCGGCCGGCACCTGGACTCCGAGGCCGCCGCGCTCCAGCGGGCCGCCGAACTGGGCCGGGAACTCGCCGGCCACCGCATCCCGAGGGAGGGCTGACCGTGCCCTGGATCTGGCTGCTCGCCGCCGGCGCCGTCGAGGTCGCCTGGGCGCAGTCCATCAAGCCGACCGAGGGGTTCACCCGGATCCCGCAGACCCTGCTCTGCTTCGCCCTCATGGTCGGCGCCGTCTACCTGCTCTCCCGCGCCCTCCAGGACCTCCCGGTCGGCACCGGCTACGCCGTCTTCACCGGCATCGGCACGATCGGGGCCGTCCTCACCGGGCTCGTGCTGCGGCACGAGACGCCGTCCCCCGCCGCCGTCGCGGGCCTCGCCCTGATCACCGTCGGCATGGTCACCGTCCACCTCGGCACCGCAGACTGACCACCGGGCCCACACCGGGCCGCGCCGGGGCCGAAGCCGGGCCGAACCGGAAGCGAACCGGAAGCGAACCGGGAATCAGGCGCAGCAGGCCCGGCCGGCGATCAGGCCCAACCGGAGAGCGGCGTCCAGAGCGAGGCGTGCGCGGCGAGGACGTCCACCCCGGCCCCGCGGCGGCGGAGCAGCGCCCGGTCGGTCCCGGCCCGGGCCACCGCGGCGGCGACCGCCTGGGCCGGGGTGTGGCCGCGGACGGCGAAGCTCTGGGTGCCGCGGCGGTCGGCCGAACGGGTCGGCATGCTGACCAGCCACAGCGGCGCGGCGGCGGTCGGCGCGCCGTCGTCGGGCGGTGCGGTGGCGCAGCGGCTGGGTCGGGGGTTCGCGAGGGCCAAGACGCTCCCTGTCGGTGGCTGTGTTCCCGGGTGGACGGTGCGGTATCGGGCGGGGCGCTCACCCGGTGACCCGCCGGACGAAGGCGAGCACCTCGACCAGCTGGTTACCGGCCAGTAGGGTTCCGCCGGCCTCCATCATCGCGCCGCGGTCCGCACCTGGGCACCGGGCCCGCGCCCAGACTTCCGGGGGCCGGTGTTGTGACGGGTCACAGAACCCGGCCCGACCCGTGGCACCCGTGCCCACCTGCAGTGCCGTGGGCCGCCGCCTGCGGCGCAGCACACCACCCGACCGTCCGCGTGCCCTTATCCTTGGCAGCCCACCGAGCCCCGCCGACCGGGGCCGCACACCGCATCGGAGGGCACGGTTGTGATGATCGACAGTGCGCACGACCCGACGATCGGGCCGGTCATGGCGCAGCGGCTGCTGGCCGGACTGCCCCGGTTGAAGGCCGACATCGCCGCCCGGCTGCTGACCGAGCAGCCGGTCTACTCCCGGCTGCCCGCCGAACAGCTGGAGCACGACGTCAGCCGGGTCACCGAGCAGAGCATCCGCGGCATCGCCGAGTCGCTGCGGACCGGCCGGCCCCTGGAGGCCGAGTGGCGGGCCTTCCAGCGGGCCTCGGCCGCCCGCCGGGCGGAGGAGGGCGTCCCGGTCGAGGCGGTCGTCGACGCCTACTACCTGGGCGCGCAGGTGTGCGTCGACTTCCTCGGCGAGTCCCTGCCGCCGGACCAGGTCGGCACCGCCTACCGGGTGCTGCTGACCGGCCTGCGGGTCACCGTCGCCGAGGTCACCGCCGGGTACCTGGAGGAGCGGCAGGCCCAGGTCGGCGAGAGCGGGGCCGCCCGGCAGACGATGCTCGCGGCGCTCCTGTCCGGCGCCGACATCCACACCGCCGCCCGGCACACCGGCACCGGCCTGCCGCCCGCCTACCTCGTCCTGGCGCTCGCCGTCGGCACCCACCGCGACGAACTGCGCGAGGACGTCGACACCACCGTCGCGGCCCGCCGGAAGATCCGCAGGCTCCGTGCGGAGCTGGACCGGCGGATCGGTGCCCCGGCCCTGGCCCGGCTGACGGCCGACGAGGGGCTCGCGCTGATCCCCCGCACCGGCACCGCGGACGCCGACGACCGCCGCTGGCTGGACACGGCGGTGGCCGATCTCAGCCGGGCCGCCGGGGTGCCACTGACGATCGGCACGGCGGTCTGCACGCCCGACCGGGTGCCGCAGGCCGCCCGGCTCGCCACCGAGGTCCGCGACACCGCCGTGGTCTTCCAGCGGCCGCCCGGCGCGTACCGCCTCGACGACCTGCTCATCGAGCACCAGCTGACCCGCCCCGGGGCCGCCCGCGACCACCTCGCGGCCCTGCTCGACCCGGTCGCGGACGCCCCGCACCTGCTGCCGACCCTGCGGCTGTACCTGCAGAGCAACCTGAACCGCCGCCTCGTCGCGACCCGGCAGCACGTCCACCCGAACACGGTGGACTACCGGATCCGCCGCATCGCCACCCTCACCGGCCTCAACCCCGCCGACCACAACGACCGGATCAAGCTCACCGCCGCCCTGGCCGCCCTCGACACCCGCCACCGCGAGGCCGCCGGCCTTCCCTGACCGCCACCGGACCCCGAACGGCCCGGCGACCCTTTCGCCACCGGTCAGCGGGCGGACCTCACCGCCCGGCCCGCCCGGCGCGGCGGCGCACCCGGCCCGGCGACGAAGCGGGCGAGCGTCCCGGCGGCCCCGCGCGGCAGTTCGGCGACCGCCTCCGCCGGCAGGGCCGCGACCACCGCGCCCAGCTGCACGGCGAGGTCCGGCAGCGGGGCCCAGGCCGGGTCGGGCGCCTCGACGACGGCGAGCAGCAGGTCCCCCTCGTAGAAGTAGGCGTCGAGCAGCGGCTCCGCCACCAGGAGCCGCACGGCGAGCGGCAGGACGTACGGGAGCGCCACCTGCTGCGCGACGAGCGTGCGCAGCTCCGCCGGACCGAGCGCGCCGAGCGGCATCTGCCGCAGTGCGTGCACCCGGCGGACCAGGCCGGTCGCGTCCGGGGGCGGGGGCGGCCAGCGGGGCGGGTCCAGGTCGTCGAGGGTGCGGTCGAGGTGCAGCAGTCGGTCCATGGGCCCGATTCTCGCCGGGCGTGCGGCGCACCCGGCGCCCGC